>NZ_JAKUFY010000074.1:0-26761 GCF_022663675.1 Bacillus cereus group sp. BfR-BA-01355 | reverse complement strand
CTTCTTTGGTCATTTAAAAAGTGAAGCTTTCTATTCACAAAAGATAACAAAAGTATCCAACACAACTGTGCGAAAGATTGTGCTAGAATACATTCATTACTACAATTGTGTACGAATTCAAGAAAAATTAAACCACCTATCCCCTAAAGAATTTAGGGAACAAGTGGTTTAGGTGTTTTGATTGGTGTCCCGTTTTCGGGGTTCACTTCAATTAAGGGAGTTTTTTATCTTCATCAAGTTAATAAATAAAAGTGCACCAAAATGAAAAAAATTCTATTTTTTAAACAATTAGAGAATAAATACCATATTGGGAGAAGATTAACAAGGTATTCCAGTACGTATGGTTATTTCTTGATAGAACTTCCATAAGTATATGCTCTTAATACAAAAAATCTCTAAACCTTTGGTCTTATCCCTGTCAAGTAGACAGTATTAAAAAGACTAAGCAGCCATCGAGATTCGATATTCTATCGGGGCTCGATGGTTGAGTCGTTTTTGGAAACGTTTATAGTTATAAAAGTAAATATATTCTTCAATTGCTTGTATTAAATCCGCTTCTGTTTTAAAATGATTCAAATACAACATCTCCGATTTAAAATGGGAGAAAAATGACTCGATACAGGCATTATCATGGCAGTTTCCTTTGCGAGAGTGGCTGCCAATGATACCTAAATCTAAAAGTCGTTTGTTGTAGGCATGAGATGTGTACTGGAACCCCTGATCTGAATGGAGAATGGTTCCACGCACATCTCTTTTTTGTGCCAACAGTTCAATTGTATCTAATACAAGTTCATTATCATTACGCTTGGATATTTTCCAAGAAACAACTTCGTTATTATAAATATCTTGTACAACAGAAAGATAGCGGAAGCCCTCTTGAAATCGTAGGTAGGTAATGTCTGTAACAAGCGCTTCATTTTGTTGGCGATCTTTGAATTCACGATTTAAAACATTTGGAAAAGTATTAGAATAATTCCCTTTAAAGAAGCGACGCTTCTTCCGAATAATAGACTGAATGTTAAGCTCACTCATTAATCGATATACCTTTTTGTGATTTATAAAATAACCCTCTTCTTCTAAAGCAATTTTCATATGTGGATAACCATATTCTTTGTGCTTTAGGTGAATAGATTGAATTACCTTTTTTAATCGTTTATCGGATTCTAGTCGTATGTTGTTCATACTTTTTGTATGAACCCACTTATAGTAACTTGAGCGATGTACACCCGCAAAATTAGTAAGCCATATAACGGGATATTTTCTCTTTAGTAATTCAATGATATGATATCGTTCTTTATATTTTAGTACGCCCCCATTTACAGATTTGGATACTGCTTTTTTAAATATTCAACCTGAGCCTTATAGTAATCACGCTCTTCTTCAACAGTTTTAAAATGAATCCGTTTACCTTTTAAAGGGTTCGGTATACCTTTCATTTTATTATTTTCCCCACGAGTATCTGTAATTTCACCACATTCTTTATATTTTTTCACCCAATTTTTAAGTTGTGTAGAGCTTCTAATTTGATATTTCTCCGCTATCATATCGTAGCTTCCTTCATCATTTAAATAACTTTGAACAGCTGATAACTTTATCTCATTTGAGTATGTATTAAATGTTGTACCCTTTTTGGCCATGAAAAATCCCCTCCAAGTAATAGTGTAACATCCATGTGTATACATGGTCTTTTTCACACTGTCTACCTAAAGGGGATAATATCACCTTAGAGGTTTTTTTAAGTTATATACATGTATTTTTCTTTATTTAACACCTGTAAATATATAGTTTTTGTTTTTACGGGTATTAATTTTCAGTAGCTATTGAACTCGCGGATTCCTCATGAACTTTCCAGTTTTTTTGAGTTTTATCATATATTCTTTAATTTGGACAGTAAAGGACAGAACTTTTTTGAGGAACTTACTAGTGGGGATACGATAATTAGTTTTATTAATTTTTATTATTAATTGTATACTGTAATTTTCTAAAAAATGATAAATTTATGTTATATTTACAATTTGAACTAGAACAAAAGTTCTGTTTTATGGTAAAATATTCATATAGAAGTTGTTAATGAGAGCTAAAAAGCTAGATTGAATCAAATAGGTAAAACTAACAAATTTTGAAATCATCTATTGTTTTTATATAAGAGAGTTAAAGTTAGTGTAGCATCTATAATAATTCTTAATACTATTGATGAAAATGTGATAAATAGAAATTATCTCTCCTATAAAATTAAAATTTCGATAATAATTAGTGGAAATAAAATTTATTTAATTTAATATCATGATTATTAATGGATATAGAGAATTAAATCCCAGAAATCTCATTAATTCTACTAGGATTGTTTATTTTTTTACTAATAGAAAAAGTCAAGAGCATTTAAGGTGGAAGGTTGTCATTCATTTATCTTAAATTAATAATCCAGGTGGTATTGGCTGGTATTGCAAAGCATATTATGGGCTGTAGAAATATTAAATTGTATTGTTTTGAATAAGAAGATTTCATTACTACGCTTTAGATAGATTCGTTTTTTAGGTATAAAAAGCTGGAAATGATGTGAAGTAGATCACAATATTCTATGGTGAACATGGGGGACTTGAGATGAATAAACAAGAATTAGCTAAAGAAGTAGTAAAGCTATGGTTAAAAGAGGGAAAACAAATTAATGTCGTAGATATTCTAACAGTGTGTCTGTCGAAAGAATATATATCAAAAAACAGTAGTGGTTTTTAACATATAAAAATATGAGGGGGAATACGTATTTCATGGGCAAAACTTTTTATGTAAAAAGATTGAAGTAAACCTTTGGTTTATTTATAATATAGAGTATAGATAATGGAGGGAGGAATAATCTTGCAAAACTTAAACCGTATAAGAATTGAAAAAGGATAGACTTGTGAAGAGACTACTAATACAGTTGAGATAACAAAAATATGATTGGTACGGGGAGAATAATAAAAGAAACCTAAAAATAGAATCTAGCAGTGAAAGTTATGAACATACTTGAAGAGAGTTCTAAATACTTTTTAACGTTTTTGTAAACCTATGATTTATTTAAGAGGGTGGATATGGTTATTACAAAAAGAATAGAAGGTGCAGTTAATTTGGTATTTATAGAAGTAAATAATATTGTTATTGATGTCGTGACTATTGCTTACATGTTATAAAAAATCATTAGATGAAATTCGTTGTAAGCCATATTCGAAAATTAAATAGAGCTGTGGAAAGTAATTTTTCGTAAGCTAACTTTATCACGTCAAGTTTTGAAATTAAAGGAATAGGTCACTTTAAGTATCCAACTATAAAAAGGGCATTTACATATATAACGATGGATGATATACATGCAGAGGTATTCAAGGTGAAGATTACGTTTATAAAAAAGTTTAAACATTTAAAAGGGAAAAATTAGAATTGGAAAATAATGATAGTGATTTCACGTAGAATCCAGCAATTAGAGACACAAATAATAACTCTAGAATACCGTATTAATAGTCTTGATATTCTGAGTACAGAAAGCTGTCTACAGCAACGTTTAAATAATATGGCTCGATTCTTGAGTTTTGGGAAAGGTAAAAAGTAGGAAGAATATTTAAATCAATGTATAACAAAGCATATAGGATGAATTTAAAACTTAAAATGAATAACTACAAAAAAGAACGAAATGAAAGGAATAATAGCTCCTCAATACTTGGTGATTACAAAACAACTAGAAAATGCAATAAAAGTGGCCGATAAACTGTTGAGTATAAAGAATGCAACAGCAAAAATAAAAGGAAATAAAAAAGGATGTCTTTCAACTATATGTAAAAAAACAAGCGGAATTAAATATGTTATTTAGAAATGGAATCTTACCACATCATAAGAAAGAGGTTAATCAGTTGTTTTCTAAATTATACAGTAAACCAGCAAGTAGTAGCTTTAACAGTAAAAGATAGAGAGGAATACATAAAACGGTTAGCCAAAGCTACAGTGGCGTGTAAACAGTTATGGTATTTATGTTTATAGTAAAATACGGAAGTTAATTTGTTGTTTGAAACAGAGGAATAAAATATATAGGGATTCCGTAATTGTAAAATATTATGTATCTAATGTATTAATAAGTTTCTAGTTATTTTAACGTAGGGGAATAAATTTGCATTTATCAACAATTCGATGATAGACAATCAATGTGTGAATTCCGGAGAGAATAATTATCTAGTATATTGTGAAGGTTGCCAGGATGAAATTTACTTTGGTGAGGATTATTATGACTTTGATGGAGAGTATCTTCATTGTGAAACGGAATGTATTAAACAATATATTGAAATGGGTATATGTGTACATTGGACTCATAAATCTCTTATTGGTTAAAAAGGATAGATGAATATGTCTCTTATGTTTAATGGTGTTAAATAAGGAGGATTTATGAAATTTCTAGATAAACGAGACGGTTTTTTTATGATAGATAATAAAGTTATAGATAACGGTGAGTTGGATGTTTACGCGTTTAAAACGTATGCTGTAATCGTTAGACATGCAAATCAAAAAACAAAATCAGCTTTTCCATCACTTAATACAATAGCTAAAAAGGTTGGATGTGGGAAAAAAAAGGTTATTGAGTGTATCAAGATTTTAGTAGAGAGAGGATATATTTCTAAGACATTAAGAAGAGATGAAAGAGGGGATAATCTTTCTAATCTATATCATCTTTTACCAACACCAAATACCTCGCAAAAGCAGGGAGAAGGGTTAGAAAGAGGGCGGGAAAGTATTCTAGAAAAACTAAAAATAGTCACTGAGGGAAACATAAACGAAACTAGTTGTAATAAACCGGAATTAAAAGAAAAAATTCAAAAGGAAGATACGAATTATGTACACTCATTCGAACGAGTGTGGGAACTATATCCTAAAAAAATTGATAAAAAACTAGCGTATAAATCATTTAAAATAGCTACTACAAAACATTCTATTGAAACGATATGCTTAGGAACACAAAGATATGCTGAATATATTAAAGGAAATAGTATAGAGATAAGATATGTTAAACATGCCACTACTTTTTTTAACAATGAATGTTATCTTGAATATGCGGAACGGAAAAAACAGCAAGAATTTACAAAAGTAATTCGAATAAGTGATTTTTCTATAGATAATTTATTAGATTGAGGTGAATTAAGTGGATAAGTATCAGGTGCATTATGAAAATGAATGCTATAGTCTCGGGATGATGATTCATGATAATAGCTTAATATATGAAACGAGGTTAAGATCAAAACATTATTTAAATATATATAATAGAAATTTATTTAAAATAATGAAAGAACTTCAAAGTAACGACAAACCAGTTGATATGGTTTCACTTGCTCAAATTGGCGAAGATAAGATGGCTACGTTTGGTGGAGTTAGTACATTAAGTAATGTATATGAATTAGGAATTTTAACTTATAATTTTAAATACAGAGAAGATAAGATGATTGAATTTGTTGCGGTGAATGAGGTTCTTCATACATTTGAAGAGTTTAAAGAAAAATCAAAGTTCACACACAGCTATCAACAACTAAATAAAGTGTTATCTAAAATTAATAATATTCCAAGTACTACAATGAAATCGCAGCTTTCTTTTAAAGAAAAACTAGAAAAACGTATTCTAATGCATAGTGAGATGCCTTTAAATGGGATAAGTGGTACCCCAACAGGTTTCACTATTCTTGATAAAGGCTTAGATGGCTGGCAACCATCAGATCTAATAGTAGTAGCAGCTCGTCCCTCTGTAGGAAAAACAGCATTTGTATTGGAAAGTATGCGACGCGGAGCACATCAAAATCATGAATATATGGGAACATTTTTCTCTTGTGAGATGGATGAAAATAAAATTATAGATAGATGGATTGCTGCAGAAGGAAAAATTCCTGTTGCGACAATGAATAATCCAAATAAATTTTTTCGAGGAAAACAAAAATATTGGGAGAAATATCACGAAGCATGTGGTAAATTAGCAGAACTTTCCATTAATGTTCGTCCAGAAAAGAATATTGATCAAATTCGAACAGTGATTCGTCAAATAGTAAAAGAAAATCCAGATCGAAAACATTTTTTTGCAATAGATCATTTAGGACATATTGATGTAGATGATTTGTTTCAAAATAATCATCTTAAATTTACATATATCATGAAACAGCTAAAAGAAATACAAAAAGAACATGGTGTACCAATCATGCTTGTAGCACAATTAAATCGTAGTATAGAGGGGAAACAAGATAAAATACCTACAATGGCTGATATTCGTGAATCAGGAAGTATTGAGGAGATTGCTGATCTTATTATTTTTCCTCATCGCCCAGCATATTTTAATAGAGAGCAGCAAGAAGAAATTCATGATGTTGAATTAATTATTGCAAAAAATCGAAATGGATTTGTGGGAACACTACCATTTCAGTTCGTTAAAAAAACAAATATATACCTTGAAAAAGGAATTTAGTACTATGACAATACTAGAGCTTTATAAAGAGTCAAAAAAAGATGGAATGGTAAGCGTTTGGTTATTGATTGAATATCTTGTTTTTGAGCGGAAGGTGTTAACTTTTGAAGATAAGGTTATCTGTCTAAATTACTATTTTGAATTAAGATTTAGATATAGAATGAATCAATATTTAAAGGAATATATGAGAAATCGAAATATTGGTATGTTTAATTTATAAGTGTTTTTTAAGTCTTGGAAGTAGTACGAAATAAATGGTATAAAATTAAGAGGAATATAGTAAAGAACTTCATTTATATAAGGTTAAATTTATGAGAATCAATGTGAAGAAAAGTTGAGTTGATTTTGTACTTAATTTAGAATGAAATTTTAATATCAACTATGGGACCTAATGAAAAGTAGTTGGGATATTCGTCGGAATAGTTGAAATGGTTAAATGGAACAATCTCCGAAATGAAGTGAATTAAAAAGTTATTTTATTTTCTAATCAAACCATTAGAGTATATATAATTGGTAAAAATAATGTTTATTGACTAAAAAGAAAAAAGACTAATAGGAGGATTAATAATGGAACAACTTTTTCTAAGGGATTTGGAACAGGAAATAGAGGTGTTGAAAATTCAAATTCGAGATTTAGAAATAGAACATAAGTTTTTGATGAAAAATATGTCCATGAACACTCCAAAATTCATTAGTGTGGTAGACTATACAAAAGAACGTGTACAAGGTGGACAAATGCCATTTGACTTATCAGAAATTCATAATAGGCATAATAAGATTGCTGGTAAAATCAATGTATTAACTGAGATGGTACAGGAGAAACAAAAGGTAATGAATCAGGTTAAAGACGTAATGGGAAATATGAAAGACTTAGAAAAACGCATTATGTATTATCGAGATGTAAAAGGAATGAATTTGAAACAAATTGCTGTATTGCTAAATTATAGCCATAGTCATATTAGAAGAGTGAGTAGTAAAATGAAACGATATGATGCAAAAAATATGCTTCATTAATAATAAGTATCCTTACGTGTTGTTAGAGATAATTAATAAATCTCCCTCCTCAAAAATGCGAAGGTGTGAAATGAATACCGGTAGGCGTAAGCCTACTTTTTTTGTATGTTCAAATAGAAAATTGAGACGCTCCCATGTTAGTGAATGAATTGTACCTCCTAATCTATCTTTTAATTTGTAATGAGAGAGACGCGATAAGCTGAAATTTCTCGTGTGGTACTATCTTTTATGCAAGATAAATAAGCTTTCTTCCCTTTTTCATAAAGTAAATATGTAACATCAGTTAACATACTTCTTTCCAGCTCTTCTTGATGGAATTGGCGTTGGAGTCGATTGGAAAAAGCTGTTTAGCTATTTATATGTATGGATTCGTACGACGAGTCTTTACCACTAGAGTGTACTTCCATATAATCAGAAAGATACGCTTTAGTTTCATTTTAATTCCCTTTGTATTTCTAAAGTCATTTTGATAAATCTCGCACCACATTTTTTCTTCTTTTGGTTGAAAACTCCTTCAATCTTTTAGTGTACATGTCTGCTTTGTTGTGCCAAGTGTAATAACCACTTCAACTCACACCAACTAATTCATTAAAATAACGTAACATTCATGGGGATTTGAAGTTATGAATTGCTTGTTCAATGAATATATATTTCTCACGAGGTGTTAGTATTTTTTTTTAGCACTTGCCTATCAAATTTATCTAACTTTTTTAATGATTCAAGTTCTATTTTAAAAAAAGCAATACGTGCTTCCGTTTTCTTTCGCTGTAATCTCTAGGTAAAGTCTATTCTCTAAAAAGAGTTGATTTGGCTCCTTCCCATTCTAATTTTCTTTCACAATTTTTACTCTGAAGTCAGCATGATAAGTAATAGAACGTTTTGATACTTTTGCCATAGTTTCATTTTTCTCTAATCGTTTTATTTGAATTTCATTGAAAATAATTTTGCTTCTTCTCCATGCTTTATTTTGAGTATTGTTTTATTATTAATGAAGAAAATGGTGTAAAAAAACAATAACCTCAAATTATTGAATTTTTTAAGTGTCCATGATACGAGGGACACTTAGAAATAAGGTTGGTCTTTAATTGATAAGAACATTTTTCCTAATGGTTAAGAGAACAATATTTTTAATTTTATTGAATGAAAACAATAAAATTAATAGAAACTAGGAGAATAGCTCTTCGCTTGTCTCTTTTTGGTGAGATAAAGGGTTATTTTTTCATGTTTTGACAGGATACTGTGAGATATGCTTTCATTTGGACATACTTAAATTCACAAAATCGAGCATTTCGATATTACTGTGAGTTCTTTTGCGTTCGAAAAACTTCGCTTTAAAGTCGAACAGAGTAATTTATATAGTCTTTTCCCTATAGTTGTAAGCTTGTTTTGTTTAGCGATATTTATGTGATTAGTGATAACTTTTTATTTCTATGAAAAGTAATCCTTACGTAGTGGACGGACAACGCAGTCTTTTGTCATCGATTTGTATTGACGGTAGTTGTTGCCGGATATTATAAAATATACCCCATTGGACAAGAGAACACAGTTGTTTCTTTTTCATATTTAAATTTACTGTTCGGAACTTCTTGATATTATTTTTCAAATCGACGATAATCTATCACCATAAATATACGCTATTCTTACAATTTATTACAGATGTAACCTGAAAAATATTCTGCATCAATTTCTATAGTTTCAACTTTAAATCCAAATTGCTTGTGGGCGGGCTAAATACGTCTCGGAATCTGCCATATTTCTAGCCGTTATAATAGGTATCTGTAATAATATTGTACTTCGCATCATTCATACGATGGACAGTCGTTTGATTTTCTTTTTTATTTATGTGCAAATCTATTTTTTTATATATTTAGAATCCGCCATCAATGCACGCCCTTCCACTATACGTTGCTCCGTAGCTTGATTTACAATCCCATTAAAGACTTTTTTTGAAATATTTGTATGGATGAAAAGAGTGCGGTGATTTCAACTGATTGTAGAATGATCAGGAATCATATCTGATAGAGAAAGCCCTAAAAATCAAAGGTAGGCGATATTGGTTTTAATTTTTTTTCTAGCGAACGTTCCGAGCGAATATCATAAAAATATCCAATAAACATCATTGTAAATAAAATAATAGGATAAATAGTAGGGCGACTGTTATTTTCACGGTAATACGGGCGTAGCTTTTCTTCAATAAAATTAAAACGAATTGTAGCCTCAATCGTATAAAGGAAAATGGTCTTGCAAAACTAACTCTTCTCCAGAAAACGAGATGTGTTGATCCTAATAATTTTTGAATACACCCATTATAAGAAACTGCCCCTTTTCCTTTTTTATCAGTGTTGACACAGAAAAAGAGATTAAGACAAAAAACAGTATAAACAATATATTATTCTAAAAAATGGTATATTTTCTTATAATGAAAATTCTATTTTGGCAAGGAATTAAGTAATTTAAAATTACGTGGAATATTAATAAAAAGATATACTTCCAAAATGGATGATTTTGTGAGTTTTTAATATTACTGAGTAGGTTTATGGTAAATAATTGTTGTTAATTTATTTTTGTTAAAGTTAGTATTGTTAGTGTTCCCTTTAGAAACTACCTCTTGTTTCTATAAGATATCCATCTAGTTTTTCTTAAATATCATTTGTTTTTTCTAAGATACTAGGCATATCATTTACTTTCTTATTAATTTCTAATAGAAGACTTTTCCTTCAAAAATAGGGAAATGTATATGAATAAGGATAATTAAGTTTTAAGTAAATTGTAAAAAGAATTGATGTAGCGAGAAAATTAAGTTAATAATATGTATACTTTGATGGATAGCAGAACCACTAATCGCTTAAATTAAAATGGATTTTGAAGTGAGACTTTTTTAGTTCTAGTACAAAAGTAATATTTTATTTCTTAATTGTTATTTTGATTTATTTCATCCTTAGATATCTACTATTTAGATGTTCTTTTTTACTGTTTTTATTTTACAAGAGAACTGAAATGTTCGTTTTTTACATTTTTTCTTCCTGTAACCTTATATATCAAGTGATCATAGAAGCTATTAAAAATTTTTTTGGGATATAAAAGTAGTAGGAAATGGGTGGATTGTATATAGATATGCTTATAATATACGTTTGATAGATGTTCTTTGAAAATGAGATTAAATTACAATTTTTTAAAAATTTGTAAATCTGTTTGAAAGTGAATTCTTCTTAGGTTAGGAAATATTATCATTAAATAATTTTTTATTTAAAATTGTTAGATTTATGTACTCAGGAATGCACTACTTCAAATAATTTGTGAAGGTGTTAAGTGCCGAGTATTTCGAGAAATAAAGTTTAATTTACTTGGAAGTTTGAAATGTTAAAAATGTATATTTTGGAAGAATAAAGCTGAAAATAAATAGATGACACACTTATGCTACATTCATGTTACAATGCACTTGATTAATTATTGATATAATATTAGTAAGTAGGAGTAAATGGCAGAGGCTCAAAAATCAATTTTATTTCGAATGCTGTTGGAATTTCAAAAATGGAGTTATTGTTAATTTATTAGGGTAAATTGGAATGTATTTAACTTTAGGACTTTGCTACTAGGCTGGCAAAAGAATTATGTGTTTTATATGTTTTAAAATTTATAAACAAATGGAAGTTTAAGAAATAGAAGCATATATGAGCTTCTATTTTTTTATTGAAGAAAGGGGCGAATAAAATGGAAGACCAAATCTTAAATGTTATGCTATCACAAGGTGGATTTGGTGCCTTATTTGTTTGGTTATTATTTTCAACCAGAAAAGAAGGTAAAGAATTATTAGAGTCAACACGTCAGGAAAACAAGGAAAGGGAGGATAAATATCAGCAAACAATCACAGAAAATCAAGTCGTCATTACAAAACAAGCGGAAGCTTTTGGTACGCTGTCTAAAGATGTATCTGAAATTAAACAAATGTTAGGCGCAAAAGAGAATAAGTAATTTACGAGAGAAACATAAGATCTATTTATTGGTATGTTTATTGCATTTATTTCTTTATTAAGTTTGATGGCAGGTGCTCGTACTGAAAGCCTTTGTATTAGAGAGAGCTTATCTGAAATTTATTATCGAAATGGTGTGGGTGTATGAAGAGGGGACACACAGTACAGCAATACTAGAAACAACAGCTACTAATAGAATAGTTAAAAATATGAAACTCGTACATAATGCTTAGTTTTTTTGATTATGCAGTAGATTGAATTGAAACAATTTATATGATATATAGTACAGGTCCAAGTTCTATCGGCCAATTTGTATGTGTGGGAGTTTATGTAAATTGCGTTTGTGATAACTTCAAATCTTCCTAAGGTAAATATGTAAAGTTACTCGCAATAATTCTACGCAATCAAAATTTATTAGTAAAGAAAGGTCTGTGGCCACATGAAGAGGTTGGAGATACAATATATCAAGATTCTTTAGCTTATTTAAAAAGTTATAGTGTTTTTGAGCCTTAATGCCGTTCTGATGTAAAGTGGGTATACGCTCATTCTAATAAGGGACTTAATCATACGGAATAATTAGAATTAAATACACTTACTATTAATAAATTCATACACAAGGAATTAATAGTTGATTAAAAAAGATTTTGGATAATTTATTCAGTAGTTCTTCAAGTAAACAAGTTATAGTCTTGTTCTATATTATTGAGGGAGGGGAGATGGTTACACTGTAGTGACAATCAATGGATAAGATATGAACCATATTATATTAGAGGCGATACAAAAAATTGTGGGTTTATCCACTTTACGAAAGGAAATTATGTCTAAGGTAGATAACCTACAATTCTATAAATTATTTTTTGGGAGGAAGATAAAGATGGTGGTGTTGTAAATGCTGGAGTAGGTTTTATTATAAATGCTTCGAGTATGAAAAAAATGGCCTTCATCATAGTAAAAATATAGGGTTTTGTATTACAGTAAGCTCATCCTATATAAAAATCAAAAAATGATTAAAGAACAATGCCAATTGAGTATTGCTCTTTTTTAGTTTGTTATTGGTATTTGAAGAATTTTAAAGTTTTGTATATAAAGAATTATTAATGTATGGATTTTTTATTCTTTAAATCTTTTTCCTATCCAATACAAGAGGGAATTCTATTTGAAATAATTATTTTTAATACCAATAATTGTTAAGGGGTGGAAAAATTTCGAAAGAAAAGGATTGATATTTTAAAAGAATGTTCTGAAAAATATTTTTAGAATATTGTTGAACAAAAAAGAAGAGAGTGTTTTATTCTCTAAAATTAATAAGATGGCGAATAGTAACTGTATGAAATTTGACTAAATTAAAAGAGCGCTGTGGAAAGGGGTGGGTGAAGTTCAACATAAAATCATTGTTATAAAGCAACTGGGTGATAAGACAAGTAAAGATGGTTTTATTTACGACAAATTATTAATGAACAGGGATAAAATTTATAAAAGAAAAGTGCTTTATGGTTAATTGCAATCGTTTTAGAGTTTATTTAAGAATACTCAAGATTCTTAAAGTGTTTTTAATAGGAGAGGTCATTTTTGAGTAGTGAAGGTATATGGGATGCAGTATATATCAGAAATAATTAGAAGAACCCATCGCATGAAATTATTGCGGTATCCAGAAACATACGTTAATTCTTAATGAAATAAAACAGCAGGGGGATACAAATGTAGCACTTTTAATCGAAGTTAACTTATTGGATTGGGATGTATCAAGGGGCTATAAAAAAACAACAAAGTTCAAGGTGTGTTTTAGAAAAAGGTAGGTGAATCATTTGTTTGACTGGCTGAGAGATTATCAGAAATTAGAAGAAGAAATTGCTTATTTAGAATACAAATTAGACAAAACAAAAGCTGAATTAAAACGTTGGATCAGTGGTGATTTGCAAAATGTACGGCTAACCGCTCAATCCGAAGGGGCTAAGGTAGAAGGACGAATTGAAACAATTGAATATGAATTAGCTTATAAGATGAATGAAGAGTATGATTTAAATCTTTTGATTAATAAGTTTACAGGATTGGATCATCAAATACTTAAAATGAAATATATTGATGGAATAACTTTAGAACAAATAGCGTTTGAATTACATTATAGTACAGGCTATATCCGCCGAAAACATGCTGAAATAAGAAAGATTGTCAAGTTTTTAGATGGGCTTTAATGTTACCTTTTTGTAGGTTACATGTGGTGTACAGAAAGTATTGAAAAAGTGATTTATAGTAGTAATATAAGATATCGACGAAAGGGTAACTATTTTTATGGTTGCTCTTTTTGTTGTGAAAGAAGGTGAGCGACATGAAATGATTTCAAAAAAATAATGGCATTTAGGTGCTGGATGTACTTAGTAAAGTAAGAGTTTTTCGGGCGAAAATAATAGGGAAATAAGGAGATGTTTAGTAATGAGTATATTAGCTGCTTCGGTTAAAATAAAGAATCTGCCACAACAAGTGTTACGTTGGCAATCAATGGTAGAAAGTGAATGTTCTGCACAAGGTGTGGCAGAGTTAGTTCCTTACGTGCTTGGAGTTATTATGGTGGAAAGTGGAGGGAATTCTGAAACAACACCTGATATTATGCAGTCCAGTGAGTCACAAGGATGGGCAATGAATACAATTAAAAATCCTAAAGATTCAATTTACTATGGAGTGAAGCATTTAAAAGGAGCTTTTGATGATGCAAAGAAAAATGGTATTACAGATTTAAGTGCCATTGTTCAATCATATAATTTTGGACGAGCTTATCTTCGTTGGTTGGCTTCTAACAATAAACAACATTCATTACCGGTGGCAGATCTGTATTCCAAAACGGTTGTTGCGCCATCACTTGGAAATACGACTGGTGCTATGGTTAAGTATAGTCAGCCTATTGCTGTTGCTTACAATGGTGGCTATAGATATAAAAATGGAGGGAATTTCTTCTACTCTGAAATTGTTAAACAATATTTGAACTTTGATGAAGGAACTGGTGGTGAAAATAAACCAGTACAACCAATAGGTATTGGAATTGCGACATCTAAATATCCAATTGGTTGGGGAGTTAATTTATATAGTCAAGCACAGGGTGGTTATTTTACAGGTAATGTAATTAATGACAAAACACCGTATCTTATTTTAAGTGCAGCTTGGTATGAACAGCCTATGTTATGTCTTGGAAACGAGGCATGGGCTTCTTTGGAACACTTCGATGTACAATGGTTCAGTGCTTATTCAAAATATTCAGCAGGTTATGGTATTAATACATATGATGGTCCTAACGGGAATTATACAGGTAATGTAGATGGATCTGTACCATATAGAGTTTATGCACGACAAGATGGATATTTGGATATTGGACAAAGTACATGGTTAAAAGAAGAACATTTTGATGTAAGGTAACGATGAAGAAATTTTCGTTTGCCTTATCTTAAGATTTCAAAAACTATAGTTTATAAAAAAATAATAAATACAAACAATGGGTGAAGGTGCTCATTTACGTTTTTTTTTATATTGTGTGAAAATAGAAAGGAAGATTAATATGACAAAATTTATTTATCCAACAGATACAACGAGAGTAACAAGTGGTTTTAGAGGAAGCAGACCAGATCACCATGGGGTGGATCTGGCTGAATCGGGATATCATCCGATTTACGCAGCGGCTAGTGGACAAGTTAGTCGTTCTTATCTTTCGTCCAGTTATGGTGAATGTATTATGATTGTGCATACTATTGATGGAGTTACATGGGAAACTGTATACGCTCATATGCGTAGTGGTTCTCGAACGGTTAAAGAAGGCGATTATGTTACACAAGGACAAACAATTGGAGTTATGGGGAATACGGGACAATCTAGTGGCCAACACTTACATTTTGAATTGCATGAAGGGCGCTGGAATATTAGTAAGAGTAATGCAGTCAACCCTTTAGACTACTTGGGAAAAGGAACTGGTGGTGAAAATAAACCAGTACAACCAATAGGTATTGGAATTGCGACATCTAAATATCCAATTGGTTGGGGAGTTAATTTATATAGTCAAGCACAGGGTGGTTATTTTACAGGTAATGTAATTAATGACAAAACACCGTATCTTATTTTAAGTGCAGCTTGGTATGAACAGCCTATGTTATGTCTTGGAAACGAGGCATGGGCTTCTTTGGGACACTTCGATGTACAATGGTTCAGTGCTTATTCAAAATATTCAGCAGGTTATGGTATTAATACATATGATGGTCCTAACGGGAATTATACAGGTAATGTAGATGGATCTGTACCATATAGAGTTTATGCACGACAAGATGGATATTTGGATATTGGACAAAGTACATGGTTAAAAGAAGAACATTTTGATGTAAGGTAAGAATAAAGGATGGGAGTCGCTCGTTTGAGTGGCTCTTTATTTTGGAATCGGGGCATGATTGGTGCTGAAAAATGGTAGCGTTGTTCTACATTAAGTTATTTTCATGTCTCGGTTCAAGAATGAAAGGGGTGCTTCAGTAATTAGTTTGTTAAAATGTGTGTGTTTATTTTAAAATATTAGAAATCCTTTATTCAAATTATCAAAGAAAAAATCATTGAAGGTATAGAATATCAATCTTATCTTTAATAAAAGTGAAATGACTTAATTAAAAGATACGAGGATGATGTATAGAAAGTGTACCAGTATAGGAACTAGTAACGGCGCCAATAGTGAGAGCTTAATATTAAATATGATAGTAATAATTATAGTAAGTCCAGAGAATTAGATAACCAAGAATTAATAAATAATTAATCTTATGAATAGATAATTACCCACTTGGGATAATTATTTTCTGAATGAAGAAAGGTCATTAAGTGGATAAGTATTAATTATAAGGTGTAAGCGCATGTTATATTCTAGGGATACCGATATATAGTGTATCGAAATTGTTTAACTAATTATAGCGAAAAATTATAATGGTTTTATCGGTATATTATTATTTGAAGTTGTGCAAAAAACTATTCATTGAGTTGGTGTATGGCTACGTATTGTCCTTCTCATTTTAGAAAAAACAGTACGTTTTTGTATTAATGCGAACAAGTTTAATTATTTCCTACTAACATTTATTGAAGAAGGCAGTGCGATCAAAAAACGAGGTATGATGAATATGTACTGCTAGATAGAGGATTACTCATGATATTTATACTTATTTTTATGTGTTAATATAAATTTACTGTTATTAGATATACATATTTATTTAAGATAAATCAAAATTTAAAGCTCATTATATATTGTGAATAGGTGGAGGTAAGTTGGAAAATCAGACTTTGTTACCGGTAGTAAATGAGAAAAAAGTGCAGAAAGAAGTAGTGCATATATTAAAAGAATATCAAGCATTAAAAATGAGATTAGAATATGAATTAGAACAGGATAATATCAATTTATTTCCGAAGTTACGTGATTCAAAGGAAATATGTAAATTGAAGGTGAAAAGGATTGAAAATATTTTAAATGAAATTTTAGATTCTGATGAAAGAAGTATTATCATGATGAAATTTTTAACAAATAAAAATTTGAAAGATTCATATGTACAGAATGAATTAATGTTATGTAATACTTATTTTTATCAAAAGAAGAAAAAGGCGATTAAATTGATTGCTATAGCATTGGGGATAATTTGAAAATGGATAAGGAGTGAAGAGATAAAAAAATATAAGAGATATCGAGTTGCATTAAACTATAATATTTCATTTAGTGAAAATTCCCTAATTTGTTTTCTTCCTATAGGCAAATATATATCAATTTTTCAAAGGATTTCATGTGTCTAGACCTATAAAATGAATTCGGATGCACTAAATTGAAACTTAGCTTTTACGAGGCATAAACTGGTGATATGTATGTTCTGGGGGTTGAGTACCTAGCATTGGAGAAAATACAGATAAATAGGAACAGTTTTTAATGGGTTTAAAAAAATGGAATCAACGATAAAATTAAAACAAGAAAAGGAGTGAGATTCCTTTTACTAACTGATAAAGGAGTATGTAAGAATGAAGAAAATAGCAGATATATCTTATTATAATGGAACTATTAATTGGGCAGAAGCGAGTAAAGAATTGGAGCTTGCCATTATTCGTGTGCAATATGGATCGAATAAAATTGATCCAAAGTACAAGGAATATGTAAAGGGGTGTAAAACATATGATGTACCATTTGGTCATTATGCTTATGGCTGTTATACAGGCGTTCAGGATGCTATTGTGGAAGCTAATGATTTTATGGCACGTGCTGATAAGGATGCAAAGTTTCTTGTATTGGATGTAGAAGATGACACACTTACCAATTGTGGGGCAACTAACTTGGCAAAAGCGACCCAGGCTTTCATTGATACTTGCCGTTCAGCAGGTTGGAAAGTTGGATTATATGTATCACATCATATGTATCCGAGTTATGGATTAAATAGTGTAAATGCAGACTTTCTATGGATTCCTCGTTATGGTGGTAATAAACCAGCTTACAGTTGTGATATTTGGCAATATACTGAACAAGGTAGGGTTGCAGGTATAACAGGTAATTCTGGTAATGTAGATTTGAACTATATAGTTGGAAATAAATCTCTTGAATGGTTTATTGGAAAGGAGGGGAATTCGGAAGACTCAACATGGACAAATGCTAATAACCCAATAGATGGTTCAATTGGCGTGTGTTGGAATAAGTATGGTGAGGGGGCAGGGGTCAATATCTACTCTGAGCCACGACGATCTGATGAAACATATAAAGGTACAATTTCTGACACTGTAAAATATCGTGTATATGGAGAAGTAAATGGTTTTTATGGTATCGGGTTAAACACCTATATTCAAACAGATTATGTGAATTTCACTCCTTATGTAGCTGTAGTGACACCTGTCGGTGGTGTAAATACGTATAAGGGAGCGATTCGTAGCGAAAACAATTACATGCAAACACTTGGACCAGGTACAAAATGGCTAGTATTGGCATACCGTGATGATTGGTTTATGGTAGGAAATGATGAATGGATTCCAAGTGAATATGTAATGATTAAATACTAGTTTTTATTAATAAAGATATTATTTGATTTGTCTTTCTCAAGTTTTTGATGGATAATCTTGTTTTTCTAATGTTTGAAGGAACAGAGGAAAGGGTACATTTTCAAAGATGATTCTTATTTAAACTTATAATAGAAGACTTGTTAGAGTTTTTATATAAAACTATTGTAACTACTAATATTAGGTGATGTTCTGTTGAAAAATGATACTTTCACCTTACTTAAAAACGGAGTAAATCTTTATAGTTGAATATAAAGAATAATGAGTTTTGTGGATGAATTATGTTAATTTAAAATATTCTTATAAAAAATTTAGTTAGATATTTTTTTTATAAGAATATTTATTTATATCTGCAAAATCAAATGCTGGTCAACAGTTTGAGCCTCAAGAGAGGCGTAGGGTAAAAGAAAAACGTACAGATGGATTAATATGGTATGGGGATTTCTGAATAAGCGAATTAATACAGCTGATGTTGATATAAGTGGAAATTCAGAAAACTTAATCGCTATTAATCCAAAAGATATTCAGGTAAGAGCGAAAGTATATGTGAGAGCATAGTAAAGCAATTATTGGAGATACTGCTGTTACTATTTAAGAAATGGAATTGATGTTATTTTCCAAAAAAAAAGGAGGGAATCTAACGTAGATGTCAGACTATATATAAAGAATAATAGATACTTCAGATTTATTTTAAAATGGAAGCTGTAGTTTATCGTTTTTTTACAAAAAAACCCTGCATCTTAAATGTGAAAAACTAATTTTAGGTGAGAGATGAAAGGCTGATGTTGTAGTTTGTAGTGTAACTGAGAATTGTTATCTGAATATTGAATTCATTTCGATTGTTGGATAGCTTACAAATGAGTAATTATTAAAAAGAAAGGTGTTCTATAATTTGTCCTCCTTTTGTAATGGGAATTTTGAGAAAAGTTAGACAACCTCAAGAAGATGATTTTTGTTATAGTAAAAGTATGATGGACTCAAAATAGCTAAACACAAAGCTGCCTCATCAAGGAGCTTTGTGTTTAGCTATTTTTTGATTTTGCATAGTTAACATACATTTCTAATTGTTCCCATGCTTTTTGCCGCTCTTCTTTCGGAAGACTTTCTATTAGTTTTATAATATTATTTCCTTCTTCAGTTACAATTTTAGACTCAAATGCAGTTAATTCAGGGTCATCTGATCTACCTAAAAGATAATCAGTTGTAGTATTAAAAAAGTCAGCTATTTTTTGTAATGTTTCACGACCAGGGGCTTTTTTTTCTTTTTCAAAATAAGATATAGCCATTTTAGAAACACCAATTGCATCACCTAATTGTTCTTGAGTTATTTTCTTTTCTTTTCTTAGCTTTTTAATTATCTCTCCGATCATAATTCAACCTCCCTTATAGAAAGTACCCAATTCTTATTAAATTATAAAGTAAACAATATGTTTACTACAAGTAATGTTTCTTATTTTTATTGGAGAATTATAAATCTTAGATTTACTTAATCTTAATTGCAATGAAAATAAGAAGCATTATTATAAGGTTTTCCAGAAGTGGTTTTACTCCGAATCTGCGAAGTTGGAACAGGATATCTTAATCATGAAGATAGTTGTCAAAAGGCTTTGCAATTAGTTTGAAAATCGGAGTTATATTCTATAAAGTAGACTTTCAACGTATCTGCTTTATGTTTTTTTTCAGTACTTATTTTTCATTTGAATACGAAAACGGTTTATACTATTTATACTTAAAGTTAATTATTGTCTTAATCTTCCGATAAGAATTTACCTCTGCTGTAATAGTAGCAGTAATAAACTTTCGGAGTCAATTATACTAATTTAACCGATAGAAATTCTGATATTTGTTATCGTATTTCCTTCTATCTAAACAATATCAGTAATATTATGGGGCTATTTTATACCACTCTAGTCCAGTTGGAGGTTCCTTTACATGAGTTACAGCATAAATTTATATCGTTAGTCTTAGCTCTATATTATTTTCGGTAATAACCTTATAAAAATCTAAAATGATACAACTAAAATTTGTCAAGAGATTATCTCCTACGCCGATGTTATAGTTACATTCGCTCCACGAGTGCACTTAAGTCGCACTTTTTAAAAGAATTGTAAGTAGCATATTAGGATGATTACGATCGATATCTGTGGTTATATTATGCAATTGTGTAAGCTTTTCAGTATGTGCTCTTACTGTTACTCATACATTGTTAAATCCACAAAAAGTTTCTCTAGTATGCATTTTTTTGTATTCATTTGAAAATCGGAGTATGTTTAACTCACCCTTAGCTTGGTGGATATAGGAGGTTCTGGCAAGTGATATTTTTCTTTAAAGACACGTTTACTTTGCTATCTATACGATATATGTAATCGAACCCCTTGTCTTTCTTAAAGTCCACAAATGCTTTTGCGCTGCTTATTTATTTTATTGAAAATGATAACTGGCCGAATAGTTAATAATTTGAATTACTAACTATTTCTTCTGGGGATTTCTTTGTATTGTATAATTCCCCTCCTATTTATCCAAGTATGTGAAATATAATTCATCTTTAAAAACTACTCTTGTGTAATAAATGGTATTTAAAATCTAATTATATTATAAAAATATAATTTGTGTAGTTTCTTATTTATAATTTTTTGTGTTTTAAAGGTACCTGCTGTACCTTTTTCTATATCTTTATAATTTAGAGGGTTGTTATTATAAAGATATATCCAGATACTATTGTGTATATAATCTAATTACAATAAGTGATAAGAACTATTTTTTTCTTATTCATACACTCTCTTCGGAAGAATTTTTATTTTTCTCTAGTAGTGATGTATACGTGAGGTTTTTTCTTATGGATTTTTAGCGGTTACTTATAGGTAACCTACGCACATGAAAGTGCATCATTGTCTTTTTACATAAATATAGGTACAATTTTAATATAATAAACAACAGAGATGATTAAGGAGTGTTATACTTGGCAGAATTATTACAAGGTAAAAATGCTTTAATTACAGGAGCAGGTAGAGGGATTGGTCGTGCTGTAGCAATCGCACTAGCGAAAGAAGGCGTAAATGTAGGCCTATTAGCTCGTTCAGAAGAAAACTTAAAAGCTGTAGCGAAAGAAGTAGAAGCAGAAGACGTAAAAGCTGTTATTGCAGCTGCTGATGTATCTTCATATGAAGAGGTAACAACTGCAATTGAAACGTTAAAAAATGGTTTAGGATCTATCGATATTTTAATTAATAACGCTGGTATTTCTAAATTCGGTAAGTTTTTAGAACTAGACGTTGCTGATTGGGGAAAAATCATTCAAGTAAACTTAATGGGTGTATACTATGCAACTCGTGCAGCTTTACCAAGTATGATTGAACAACAATCTGGTGATATCATTAACATTTCATCTACAGCAGGACAAAAAGGTGCACCTGTAACAAGTGCATATAGCGCTTCAAAATTTGGTGTTCTTGGCTTAACAGAATCGTTAGCGATGGAAGTTCGTAAACATAACATTCGTGTAACAGCTCTAACTCCAAGTACAGTAGCAACTGACATGGCTGTTGATTTAGGATTAACTGATGGAAACCCTGATAAAGTAATGCAAGCGGAGGACATTGCAGAATTTATCGTAGCACAACTGAAATTAAATAAGCGTACTTTTATTAAATCAGCGGGTTTGTGGTCTACAAATCCATAGAGGTAAAGATTAGTAAGTCTTAATCAGAATATAATGAAAAGGATATCTCTTTAATTTAAAAAGAGATATCCTTTTTGTGTTTTATATTAATATGATAAATAATATAATTTAAAGAATTTTCACAAAACAAGTGAGGGTTTTAGAGTCTTTCTATTGAAAAAATATTTTGATAGATGAATTCATTTGAATAGGGAATGGAAAATAGAAAGAATTTCATTAAGATAGTTCTGCTATAAAGAAGTCGGAGGTGGTTGAAATGAAACTCTATAAAACCATTAGAATGAAAAAGTGCCTTTAGAGTAATGTTTTTTTGTAAAATAAAATAACCTTATTTATTGTTTGAAATTTTGTTTCGACGTTTAATTGTTTTAAAGTAATCATTGCAATTACTATTTGTATTATGCTGTGGTATCGTGAATGAGAAAGGTGTATTTTTAATCCTAAATATTATTAATTAAATTTAAACTATGGCATGAGGAATTGATAAAAATGAATTTTTAAATTCATTATTTCTAAGAACTAAATCATGTTCATTTTTGGAAAAAATGTTTATTTTACCAATTATATTCCACTTTCATTATATTTTAGTATATAATAAACGTATTGGGAATTATTTGATAATTGTTATGTTTTAGAAGGAAGTGAAATAAGATGCTTGTGAATATTAAAGTATATAAGTTTTTTAGCAAGAGTGATATGAACGAATTCCTTGTTGGAGTGCTTTCGGAATGACAGTATGCAAGTTCAAAGAATAAACAAAGAGAGTTATTGTTTTTGAGGAATAAAAAAAGAAATTTAAAAGCAATTAATGGAATTAATTTGTGGAATAAATGCAAGTGATAGCATGATTAATATTTAGGAGGGAAACTAATGATAACGTTATTTGCATTTCCGTACGCTTTTGGTGGGGCTAACGTATATACAAATGTTAGGAATCATCTTGATGAGGAGATTAAACTATTACCTATAAATTATCCAGGGCATGAATCTGAATGGATGAGAAATCCGTGTAATACAATTCAGGGCATCGCCGAGGATGTATATAGAAAAATCAGTGAGAATTTGGATGAGGATTATGCATTGTTGGGGTATAGCATGGGAGGAGTAGTTTGTTACGAACTCTATCAACTTTTACATAAAAATAACGAAAAATTACCAAAATATATTTTTCTCTTCGGAGCTAATGAACCGGATTTTAAACAAGAGAAACAAGATTATGAAAATTTTACCAATGAACAAATAAGGGATAAATTAATTGAATTAGATGGAACTTCTAGTGAATTGATATATAACGATGAATTAATTGAGTTTTTAAAGCCGATCATTAAAAGTGACCTTACAGCCTTAGCAAATTATGAACCCACAAGTTGTTCCAATGTAAAACTGGCTTGTCCTGTTGTTGTTGTAAGAGGTTCTGAGGAGGAAGATACCGAAAATTGTGAGATGGGATGGAATAAGTATATTGAAAATAGCTGTGAATATTTAGTTGTTGAAGGAAATCATTTCTTTTTATTTGATAAAGATGAAAAGAAAGTAGGTAATTATGTAAGTATTATTAATTCAAGAATTAGAAATGTAGTTTGTAATTCTTTAGTTTAGTAAGACAATAATGTCTTGACTAATTTGTATAGGGTTTGTTATTTGAGATATCAGTTAGATTATTTAAAGTAAGAAAGTTAAATATTTATACGGAATAATAAAAAAGGTGACACGTCGATTGTTAAAAGGTAAGAAGAATAAAATAGAGGATAGAGTTTAAATTTTATGGAACCAACATTTATGCAAGGTAAGATTTTCTTTTTGGCAGGATTAAAATCAGGATGAATTTTAATAAGGGAAAGTGAATGTACTAGGAAAGGATTATAGATATTACATGATGATAAGTCGAAGTCTAATGGTTAATAAGGCTTTGATGATGGGCGAAGTAGAGAGAAGAGCGCTATACATTTAATAAAGAAAAGGTTATTGGAAAATATAGATGTATATGAACATCAGTTGTAGTTACTGAAAAAATAGATTTGTATTAATTCGAATAATTTGAATCGAATTCAGAAGGAGCTGAAATGAATGGAAAAAAATAAAATTAAATCAATTTATTCGTTAACACCCATGCAAGAGGGAATGTTATATCACAGTTTGGTTAACCCTGATGATAATAGTTATCATTTGCAAATGTCTATGTGGGTTAGTAATAAGATTGAATTAACAAAAATAAGAGAAGCTCTTAATTTATTGGCAAAAAAGCATGAAACATTAAGAACATCGTTTGTTATCCCTAAAAAAACTGGGAAATCATGGCAGGTTATTTTAGAAGATAGAGTGTTGGAACTTATATATGTGGAGAAATACGGTGCAAAAGAAGAAAATGTTGTTAAAGAAATTGAAGAGTATGATCTGAAGAGAGGATTCGATTTACAGAATGATAGTTTAATAAGATTGACCATATTTACATTGTCAGAAAATAAGCATCTATTTTTGTTTAGCTTCCACCACATTATAATGGACGGTTGGTGTATATCAACAGTATTCGGTGATTTTTTGAGATATTATAAGCAATTAGAAGATGGAACAAGTATGTCTGACATGGAACGCATAGTCGGTGAAGAAAAGAAAATGCTTGCAGAATATAGTGAGTATATAAAATGGCAAGAGAATCAAGATAAAGAAGAAGGTTTGAAATATTGGAAAGAGCTTTTATTAGAATATGAAGAACCAGCAGAAATAAAGGCAACAAAAAGACCCAAATATACCGATGTACAAATGGATCGTATAAGAGTCAGTTTAGAAAAAGAGCTTAGTCAGAGGCTGAATAAAATAGCTTTAGCTAATAATGTTACGATAAATACGGTGATGGAAGCAGCTTGGGGGATTGTTTTACAATCCTACAATCGCACCAATGATGTAGTCTTTGGAAAGGTTGTATCAGGAAGAGATGCGAAAATAAAGGGAATTGAACAAACTGTCGGTTTGTTTATAAATACAATACCGGTTCGAGTAAAACGAGAAGCAGATATGACAGTTGTGGAATTGTTAAGAGAACTTCAAAAACAGGGAATCGAGGGAAGTAGTTATGATTATTGTTCGTTAGCTGAAGTTCAAAACCAAACAAAATTGGGTTCTAATTTGATAAAAACATTGTTTATATTTGAAAATTATTATATCGATAAAGAACGATTACAAAGTGGTGAAAATGGACTACAGATAGAAATGGAATCGGCAAGAGAACAAACAAATTATGCAGTGAATATTACTGCACATTTTGATGGTGAAAAATTATCGTATGATATTATGTATAATCCGAATGAGTATGAGAAAGAGGAAGCCCAAAGTATTCTTGAAAGGCTAAAAATAGTATTACAAGATATGTCTTTAAATCCGCAGAAAAAACTTATAGAAATAGAGAAAATGACAGAAGAAGAAAAGGCACTTATCATAGGAGAATTTAATGATACGTACCATGTATATCCGAGAGATAAGACAGTAGCTGAACTGTTCGAAGAACAGGTGGAAAAGATGCCAAATCAGATTGCTGTAACTTTTGAAGATGATGAAATAACATATAGGGAATTTAACAAAAAAACAAATGCTCTAGCTCATAAACTAAGAAACCTTGGAATTAAACCTGGTGATTACGTTGCGATTATGGCGGAACGAAGTATAGAAATGATTATCGGGATTTACGGCATCATTAAAGCAGGTGCAGCATATGTACCGATGGATCCGACTTATCCGAAAGATAGAATTGAATATATGCTTACGGATTGTATGCCGAAGGCCATTCTAACATATAAAGCAGAAGTTGAGACAGAAATACCAGTTATTGACCTTACTCATAATAGTGTATTCATAGGGGAAACAAAAAATCCTGAGAAAATCAGTCAACCAAATGATTTACTGTATTTGATTTATACATCAGGAACAACAGGAAAACCAAAGGGTGTTATGAATAGTAATATAGGAGTTGTAAATCTGTTAACTTGGTTACAACAGAAGTATCCATTGAATGAAGATGATGTCATATTACAGAAAACTACGTATATTTTTGATGTATCACTAAGTGAGATATTTTGGTGGAGTATGGTAGGCGCAAGAGTTGTAATGCTAAAGCCTGATGCAGAAAGAGACCCGATGTTAATAGCGGATATCATAGCTGAAAAACAAGTATCAATGGTAAATTTTGTTCCAACAATGCTTTCAATGTTTATGACAAGTATAAAGGGAAGAGATGAATATGTTCAAAAAATAGAATCCTTAAAATATATAATGGCATGTGGTTCAGCCTTAAATGTAGAACTCGCAAATGAATGTTATAGCCTCATTAGTGAAAGGGGAACAAGGTTAATTAATTTATATGGACCGACAGAAGCGACCATTTATGATTCCTATTATGAATGCAAGGGCAATGAGGTACTTGTTCCAATTGGAAAACCCATTTCGAATATTCAAATGTATATAACCAATGAGGAAAGCCTCTGTGGAATAGGTGTACCTGGAGAATTGTGTATAGCGGGGGATGGTCTGGCGAGAGGATATCTGAATAGACCAGAACTGACAGCTGAAAAATTTATCGACAATCCATTCGGGGAAGGAAAGTTATATCGAAGTGGAGAT
>NZ_JAKUFY010000073.1:0-27875 GCF_022663675.1 Bacillus cereus group sp. BfR-BA-01355 | reverse complement strand
TTTTTTATACATTTCTTTTCCTCCGATTATGTAAAATGTAAGATTTCCGAAACTATCATAACAGAAACAGTTACAACTTTTTTGTCATATTTTGTCGAGGGAAATAAAAAAAGACGCTATATCAGTAGCGTCTTTTCTCATTTCATTAATGTCCACCGTGTCCTTGACCACTTTCCTGAACAATTTCTAACCTCTCATCTAGTATTCCTTGTGTTTCAAATGAAATATCACTCGTACTTCCTAATAAGAAGCCATGATTATATGGTCCAAGTGTTGGATCATCTTTAAACTTCGGCTGAATAGTAGCAAGGAAGTCATACACTGGTTGTGAAGCTTTCCCTTCTTCTAACAAGACAACAGGTGCGTGTTTACCCATATGTGAAAAAGGTGCCCCAGCAACTGCTAAATCTGGTGTTTTGCTTGAAACAAATGATAAACCGTGACCAGGTTTTGTGAATCCCCAGCCAAATTTTGTTTTTTCATCTTTAAACTTCGCAAATGCGATAGAATTTTCTGTTGGATTCTCACCGCTAATACGCGTTACTTTCCCGTATTTGCTTAACTCTTTTTCTACTTCTTTTGAAACAATTTTTTCTGGTCCTAGTAAATATATATTTGCTTTATCTTTTCTCATCTTTAATGCCTCTATTGTCGCTTCTGGCACTTTATTCTTTTCTGTATAGAGTAGTGGTTCCGGCATATGAGAAATCCAGTTTACAGCGGGGGTTGTATATAAACGTCCTTCTTCTTCAGACGAACCGATAATAACACTATTTGGGTAGCTTCCTGTTATATCGGCATACTCCTTATCAACATCTTTCGCAAATATAGCTGGGTTCGTTTCTTTTATTTGTTTTACTTTATAACCTTTTAATTGTTCAAGCGCGCTAGTACCTACATCCCCCATCACCATAATTTGTGTTCCATCTCTCGTTCCGATTGGATTTAATCGTTTTATTTCTTTTAACGTCATTTCTGGTATCTTTTCTTTTTCTATAAATAAAATCGGTCCGTTATTCGGATGATGAATAAGGTCTGCACTCGCAATACCTAATTGCCACTCGCTCACTGGTACTAAAATAACAGCACCTGGCTGGTTCTCTTTATGGGTTGCTGGCCATATCGTTTGCGAAGTTAACACTGCCATTTTTAGGGGGTCATTTGTATTTAACCTCGTTACATTTTTTAGACTTGTCGTTAATAAATCATTCGATGCCCCTTCGTTCATTTCTTTTGGCGCGGTTACTTCCTGATTCATTTTCATTTCCTTTTGCTCTGTTTTCTTCTCTTTTGTAGATTCATGATTTTTATGGTCTGTATTCGTTTGCCCACATGCAGCAAGACCAACTGCTGTAATTATTGTTATCCCAAAAATTCGGGTCATT
Source organism: Bacillus cereus group sp. BfR-BA-01355 (assembly GCF_022663675.1). Lineage (NCBI taxonomy): Bacteria > Bacillati > Bacillota > Bacilli > Caryophanales > Bacillaceae > Bacillus > Bacillus cereus group sp. BfR-BA-01355. Next base: position 26,490 of record NZ_JAKUFY010000073.1, on the reverse strand, counting down.
TTTTTCACTATACCGCCTCCGTATTAATCATTTTTGAGCCAATATGATTACCTAAAATGTAATTTCAACTCCACAATAACAAGCAATTCTGAAGAAATTATGCAGACACATCATAATCTGCACCATTTCTTCATGATTTTGCATTACACTTTAAGTAACGATTATAAATATGGAGGGCTCTCTATGATTGATATACTGCTCGTAGACGATGAACCGAGAATGCTTGAATTATTAACGCTTTATCTTACTCCAATTGGATATAACTGCGTATGTGCGACTTCCGGAGAAGAAGCTATTTTACATATAGAAAATCGAAACTTTAAATTTGTTTTACTCGATATTATGATGCCAAAGATGGACGGATGGGAAACATGCAAAAGAATCCGTTCATTTAGTAACGTTCCTATTATTATGGTTACCGCTCGTGATCAAACAGTAGATGTCGTTCAAGGATTAAAACTTGGAGCCGATGATTACGTAACGAAACCTTTCCATGAAGAAGAACTTTTCGCAAGAATTGAAGCCGTTTTAAGGCGTACAAATGAACATAAACAAATCCAATATCACGGTATTGTATGGGATGAAACAAAGCACTTCGTTTCTGTCCATAATGAAGAACTTCTTCTCACACCAATTGAATTTTCTTTACTCGGATTATTTTTACGCCATGTGAACTACGTATTAAGCCGTGATCAGCTCATTGAACGAATTTGGGGATTAAACACAAATACAGAAGATCGCACAGTCGATTCACATATTCGTAATTTGCGTGATAAATTGCGAAAAGCAAATTTCCCTATTGATCATCATTTAAAAACCGTGTATGGAGTAGGTTATCGATGGATTGATACCGAACATTAAGGAGCAAAGTGATGAAACGAATCTCTATTCAATTCGGATTTTATTTTTTAATTGTCACACTTTTAATTGAAAGTGTTCTATTTGTATTGCTCTATTATAGTCTCGTAAACACTAGAGTAAATGAAGAAATGACTGCTTTATTAAAACGTGGAAACAGTCATCGTGATGTACTTGAAAAATATTATGATAAGCAAACAATCTCTCACGTAGCACTAATGGAATCTGAAGCTGAAACAACTGTCGTTATTACAAATACAAATAAAGAAATACTAGCTAACTCTAACGAAATAAACACGACTATAAACGATCATATTAGTAAAATGCAAACTCGAACAGACCATAATGGAGCGATTATAGAAAATCATTGGAAAACATCTAATTATATATGTACAGTTAGCCCCATTGTAGTCGATGGAAAACATGAAGGCTATGTGTACATGTTTCTTGGAACAGAATCAATTGAAAAGTTGGTTAATGGATTAACGAAACAATTCATTATTGCTGGTGCCATCACGTTTCTACTCACAGTCATCACAATTTTCCTATTATCACGTTTATTAACAAAGCCATTGTTACACATGAAACATGCAACTGAAAAAATGAGTAAAGGCGATTTGTCCGTTTCATTAACGACTACTCGAAATGATGAAATTGGTGAACTAGCATCATCTATTCAAACGCTCGCAAATGATTTACATTATATGAAAACAGAGCGAAGTGAATTTCTAGCAAGTGTTGCTCACGAATTACGAACACCGTTAACATACGTACGAGGTTATGCTGACATTGCTTTAAAAGAAAGCACCCCTCCTGAACAACGTTTGCGATATTTATCAATTATAAAAGACGAGTCTGATTACATTACAAACTTAGTTCAAGATTTATTTTCACTTGCACAAATAGAACAACATAGCTTTTCTATTCAAGTAAAGGAAGTGCATTTACACACCTTCCTTACTCGCATAGCTGAAAAAGTAAACGCCATGTATAAAGAAAGATACATTAAAGTTTCTTTCTCTTGTTCTCCTACATTGCTAGTAAACTTAGATGAACAGCGATTCGAACAAGTGATAGTGAACATTTTAAATAACGCTTATAGACATTCAAAAGAACATTCTCATATAAACATTTCTATTACAGACGAACATAAACGTATCTCCATTACAATTGAAGATGAAGGCGAAGGTATTCCACCTGAAGACCTCCCTCACATTTTTGACCGCTTTTACCGTGTCGATAAAGCAAGATCACGATCTACAGGCGGAACTGGTTTAGGACTCTCTATCGTGAAGGAAATTGTAGAACTACACGGCGGAAATATTACTGTAACGAGCGAAGTCGATTACGGGTCTTGCTTTATAGTTTCATTACCATCCATAAAGAAACACGACTATCATCAATAGTCGTGTTTTTTTATCCCGCATTAACGGGCAGTAAGACCCCTACATCAAAATTCAGCGGAAGCAAAGAAGTTAGGTGGGGGATCAACTGCCCGTAAAAGCCCGATTGGTTCAACTAATAATCAGTGGGAGATGAACAAAACCCCCACTGATTAAAGTTTCACTTTATCATTTTACTTTATAATATAAATTTACAAATTGCCCAAAACGTTTCGTATCCGTTAAAATTAAATTGATTTCCGGATTCTTGTCTTGAAATAACGGAACTCCAGAACCTAATATATGCGGTGTAATTGTAACAACATATTCATCAATTAAATTATTCTTAAAGAACTCTCTCAGTAGACTCCCTCCACCGACCATCCATATTTTAGATCCTTCTTGCTCTTTCAACCTTTTCGTAAACTCCACTACCTCTTCATTTACAAAATCCACGTGTTCATTTGAACCTTTTTGTGAGTTAGAAAAAACATAACATTTTTTATCTAAATACGGGAATGTTTCCATATGCTCTACTACATAATCATACGTTCTTTTCCCCATAATTATTGTATCAATCGTTTCGTACATTTCTGTATAACCGTTATCTCCCTCTCCTTCGGTTTCCATTAACCACTCTAAATCATCATTTTCTTTCGCAATATATCCATCTAAGCTCGCCGCTATAAATAAAACTATTTCACGTGACATATCTTTTCCTCCTTGTATCTCATCTTGATAACATATGATGTAAACAATATACTAACAATAAAACACGACAATTTATGTCATGTTTAAAAAGAAAAAAGGTGATACATTTGTCAAAAGCTAAACGCTTATTAGATATTCTTATATTTGCTTCTGCGAAAAAAGCATTTACAGCTCAAGAAATAGCTGATGAATTTAATATTTCCGTTCGTACTGTCCATAGATACATTTTAGATTTAAGTGATATGGGATTACCCATTTACGCTGAGCAGGGTCGCAACGGAGGATATAAAGTATTAACGAATAGAGTAATTCCGCCTATTTTATTTACGGAAGAAGAAGCGGTCTCCATCTTTTTTGCCTTTCAATCTTTAAGCTACTACCGAGACCTGCCTTTTAATACAGAGATCCATTCTGTTACGCATAAACTGTATAGCTCTCTACAACATGATGCGAAAGCGAAAGTTGATAAAATACATTCTTATATCGCCTTTTGGAATCCGAAGAGAACAATTGAGACACCACTTTTAAACGACGTGTTAACTGCCGCTATTGAAAATAAAAATTTACACTTTCAATACGAATCTAAATCAGGGATAAAAACAAAACATGTTCATCCTATCGGTGTATATGCTCATGACGGGCTATGGTACTTACCGTCCTATGACTATGATAGGAAAAAAGTATTACTGTATCGTATCGATCGTATTCTTTCTATATTATCAACGGAAGAAAATGAGGATACATTCATGAATTTAGAAGAGTGGTTTGCCTCTAACTCTAACGTAGTACACAGTCCTACTCAGTTACATGTTTTACTGACAACAGAAGGCGTACGCCAATGTAAAAGCGTTCCTTATCTTGAGGAATTCGTTATAGTAAACGAGGATGGGACAGGATATATAAATTCAACAATTGATAAAGGTGAGATTAACTTTATTACTCCGTTATTTTATAGACTTGGAAAAGATGCAAAAGTTTTAGAACCGAAAGAATTGATAGACGGTTTACGTATACGTGCGAAAGAAGTTTTACATATGTATGAAGACGAAAAAAGCTGCTAAATATAAGCAGCTTTTTGTGTATTTGTTCCTATTGTTTTGACTGTTGACGAATATCAATCCACCAACGATATGACGCATTCATATTTTCAGTACTTCCATTCCCTCTGTAATGGAAAGCATCCAAAAAGATTGAATCTAGTTTATCTTCATCTACAAAGTAACCTAAGTTAACTTTTACCGTTTCTCCTGGTCGGATACTGCCAATATTGTAGAAGCTTTTCCCATCTCCGTGAGGCTCTAAATAATCAACTTCTCCCGTCATAATACGCGTTGCATCCATTCCCTCTTCTTTAGCGTATTTCCATGCATTCCCTTCAAATTTAAGCTGCTTTATGGATGGATGCATATAGATTTCTTCTGTCGCCTGTTTACCAATATTTCTCACTGTTGTTGTCAAGTAGACAAATTTAACATTAACTAATTGCGAATCTACTAATGTATCAATTGAATCTTTACCATTCCCTAATTTATATACATCCCGTCTGTACGATAGCAGTTTTCCCGTCTGATCTAAAGCCTTCTTCTTGCTTAATATCCCTAGGCCAAGTTCATTAAAGTTCTCTTGTTTAAAATCTTTAATCGAATCAAAAACTTCAACTTTTTCTATCACATATTCAATTTGGCTGTTATCCATAGATATCGTTACTGGAACCTTTTGCCCTATATGAAATAGTCGTTTGCTATCTTTTTTCAAAGGAATCACTTTAGATTTTTTAGGTTCATCTGCTTGGCTAAAATACTTTTTATCATAATTTGATATATGTGATGCCTTTTCTTTTGACGTGGGCTCAAGTGAAATATTCCCTAAGACATCTATCATTTGTTCTTCATTTATATCTGATCCAATAAAACTTTCTAACATAATCCCTTCTTTCTCAAAAAAGAGAAAGACCTTCCTATCAAACATTACATTGTTGTTTCCAGTTTCTTTATGAACAATTACTGCTTTCTTGCCACCTATCTCTTTTTCTTCGTAGCTTTTTGAATATAAAGTTTGAAAGTCCGCATTTTCCCCTACTCTCCAAAGACTAAATGAAAAGCCTCCATTTGCGTCGTTATCTTTAAATGAATATTTCATAGCAGAGTCATCAATTGCTTCCATATTTTCTGGTAATTTATCAATTTTCAGCTTATACCACTTATCAGCCTTTTTCGTGTCCTTATTTGTTACCGACACATTTACTTCATAATTTTGTTTTTGAACAATCATATTATAGACTTTTACTGCACCAAAAACGGTTGTCGGCATACCAATCAATAAGCAGGCAGCAGCGATTAACATACGATGTCTTTTACTCTTTTTCTGTGGTCGCTCGCCCTTCAGCTTCATTTCCTCCATAAACAGTTTCTTTTTGCGCGTATATGTATGTGAAAATTCATGTTGTTCTTCGGATTTATCAAAATCATCTAAAGCAATTTTTTCAGCAAGTTCATATATTTCTTTGGAGTTCTTTGAATTCGTCATGTTGTATACCTCCTATCATATTTTGGACTCGTTTTCGAGCGCGTTCAAACTGCTTGCGGACATTAGCCTCCGTAATCCCCATTACACTTGAAATTTCTTGATACGTTAAGTTATAGAAGACTTTGTACTTAAACACCTGTCTGTTAGATTCATTTAACTCTTTTAGCAATGTATCAATTTGAACCTCAGACATTTTACGTTTTTCCCACTCTTCAATATTTTCATCTACTGCTTCTATTGATTCTCTTTCATATTCTTCTAAAAATGTTTCATGTCGTTTATTTTTCCGGTAACTATCAATCGCCTTGTTTTTCGCGATCCTCAAAATATAGCGTTTAAGCTCTTCAGTGCTCAAGCTATGGAGCTTTTCCAAGTTCTTATAAAGAGTAATAAACGTCTCTTGAACCGCATCTTCAGCCTGTTGAATATTATTTAAAATAGAATAAGCTACATAATAAATTTTTTGTTCATACAACTCATATAGCTCTTCCATCTTTTCATAATCGTTGTTTGTAACTTTCATATAATTCCTCCTCTCACTCTATATAACGAATGAGCACTGTACTTTGTGACACTGCAAAATCTTTTTATAGATAAAATTTAATAATAGAATAAACAAAAGCCCAATTTCTCTATTGTAACTGAGAAATTGGGCTTTTTTATATTAAAATTTCCCTGACTGTTCCATTAAAAACATCCCTCTTATACCTTTTCAGTAAGTAGTATTTGCTCTATCGCTTCTTTTAACAAATTCTTTGTCTCTTCTAAGTTATGATTCTGCTCTTCTCCCAGTTGTACCGTATAAAACTCAGCAAACGAACGCTCTTTATATCTCGGTACAACATGCACATGATAGTGCGTAAGTTCGTTAAAGATTCCACCATTTTGACAAATTGTAATTCCGTCCGGTTCATATACTGACTTAATCGCTTTTGCAATAATCTTAGAAGCATCCATAATTGATTTTGCTACAACGTCATCTAATTCTTCTACTTCTACAACATGTTGCTTTGGCACAATTAAAGTATGTCCTGGGTAGAAAGGCGCATGATCTAAAAAGCAAGTTACATAATCATCTTCATATACTTTATATATTTTTTCCTCTTCGTTTGCTAATTTACAACCTAAACAGTCCACTACACTTTCCCCTCTTTCTAAAAACATAAAAACGTGAGAATACGGCTCTCACGTTTTTATGTTTCATTTTATTAGTTCAATTGTTTCCGTAACCTTTATACTATCTTTTACAGATTGAACAATCGTACAATTTTTCACTGCAAGCTGCAATGCTTTGTCCAACTGCTCTTCTGTAATGTTTTCCGCTTTAATTTTATATTGCAAATGAACACTTTCAACTGGTTTGGATAAAGCTTCACTTCTACCAATTTCAGTTTCGATCGTAAACGTATCGTATGTAATACGTTTCTTTTCTAAAATTGTTCGAAAGACAATTGCACTACATCCTGCGATAGAAGAAACGAGTAATTGTAACGGTGAATACCCGTTTTCTTTTCCAATCGCTAATTGAGCGTACGATAAATCTGCCTTTATATCATCGTGTTTGATTGTTAGTTTCATTTGTTTTGTCCATCTCCACTTTCATCGGTTTCTGCTGTTTCTTACTCATATAATAATAATATATATAGCAGAAAATGATAAATGGAATACCGCAGTATAACGCCATTCTTTGTTCAGGAATAAACGCTAAACTAATAACAACGATGCTATTTGTAATTAAAGCTAAAATTGGAACAATCGGATATAGTGGTGTTCTATACTTTAAGTCCTCTAACTTTCCTCCGCCTTTTATATACTGACTTCTAAAGCGAAGTTGCGATAGAGCAATAATGATCCAACTTGAAACAGCCGATAAACCAGCTATCGATAATAAGTACATGTATACTGTATCTTCTGCAAGGAAACTTGTGAATAGGGATAATCCAGCTACCGCAATCGTTACGACTAGCGCTGTAATTGGAATACCACGTTTATTTACTTTCTTGAAAGAAGTTGGTGCCATTCCTTCATTTGCAAGTGACCATAATATACGTGTCGCTGCATATAATCCAGAGTTCGCTACAGATAATAACGCAGTAATAATAACAAAGTTCATAATATCAGCTGCATATGGAATACCGATTTTATCAAATACAACTACGAATGGACTTTCAATTACGCCTGCTTCCTTCCAAGAAATTAATCCTACTAAAATTGTCATTGTTAAAATGAAGAATAACATAATGCGCCATACTGTATTACGGATCGCACGTGGAATTGTTTTTTCTGGATTTTCACTTTCTCCCGCTGCAATCCCGATTAACTCTGTTCCTTGGAACGAGAAGTTAACTGTAATCATTGTAAGTAATACGGCAGCTAGTCCATTCGGGAAAAGTCCACCATCGCTTACAAAGTTAGAGAAAAGAGGTGCTGCTTCTTTTCCGTCATATGATATAAATCCTAATAATGCACTACCACCAAGAACAACAAATGCAAGGATTGTAATTACTTTAATACTAGAAAACCAAAATTCTAATTCAGCGTAGCTTTTCGCTGAGATAGCATTTGACGCATATAGAATAACGCCGAATACAAGGCACCATACCCAAACATCAACATTTGGAAACCATCTTTTCATCATTAAACCTATTGACGTTAATTCTAGACCCACTGTTACTGCCCAGCCGAGCCAGTATAACCAACCAATCATAAAGCCTGTTCCTGGTCCAATAAACTTCGTTGCATACTTTTGGAAAGATCCCGAAACCGGCATTGCTACCGTTAACTCTCCAAGACAAAGCATTGTTAAATACATAATAAATCCGCCTACTAAATATGAAAGGATGGCTCCCCCTGGTCCAGCCTGATTAATAGTGTAACCCGAACCTAAGAAAAAACCAGTTCCAATTACACCACCAAGTGCGATCATAAATAAATGTCTACTCTTCATCGTACGATGTAATTTCTCATTCGTTGGTTGCTGCATCTAAATCCTCCCCCTACAAATACCCCTATATCTTGTTAAAATTTTCTGATAATAAAAATATACACGAAAGCGATTACATTTTCTATATAAAATTAAAACTTTTCTGATAAAATAATATAAAAAATCTAATTATAGCTAGATTTAGATTCTATTTAGAGGAAAATAAGGAGAAACAAGGAAAAACCCTTACATATATTGTAAGGGTTAACGAAGTTCTAATCTTCTGGATAAAATTGATAAACTATAATTTACGATAAAGTACATACAAGCTACTACCATAAACGTTGGAATCATATAATTCACATTTTGCCCGCTAATAATTTGAGCATTATGCATAAGCTCTGGCAGTGATATAACAACTGCTAATGCTGTATCTTTCAGCAATGAAATAAATTGACTGACAAGCGGTGGAACCATTCTTCTTAATGCTTGTGGTAAAATGATATGCCAAAGCGCTTGCACATACGTTAATCCTGAAGATCTTGCGGCCTCAATTTGTCCTTTTTCAATCGATAATAGACCACTTCGAACAATTTCAGATATCATTGCTGCTTCAAATATTGTTAAAGCAACAATTACAGCTGTTATAATTTCTAATTTCAAGCCTGCTTCTGGTAGTGCAAAATACGTGAAAAATATAATCAAAAGTAGTGGTAAATTTCGAATTACTTCAACGATAATTCCTAATACTTGTGAGACGACAGGTATTTTCATGTAGCGCAATATCCCTATTACACTACCAATAATAAAGCTAAGTACAATTGCTACGAGCGCTACCTCTAACGTTATAAGTAATCCTTTTAATAAAAATAGAATATGATCCCCTGTAATTGCTCCCTTAAAATCCATTTACACCGCCTCCTTTGCTAAGCGTTTTTCTAAATAACGCACTAGCATACTGAGCGGAATTGTTAATATTAAATAAAACATCCCGACAAATATATATACATCAAACGTAACAAACGTCTTCGTTGAAATTAAATCTCCTTGATACATTAAATCAGCACCAGCAATAATTCCAAGTATTGAGGAGTTTTTAACTAAATTGAGAAACTGGTTTCCTAAAGGGGGAATTACAATTTTCATAGCTTGAGGTAAAACGACATGGTACATTGCTTGCGTATAAGTCAATCCTGAGGAACGTGCTGCTTCCATCTGACCTTTCTCGACTGATAGAATACCAGCGCGAATAACTTCCGCAATAAACGCTGCTGTATATACGGTAAGCGTAACTGTTCCTGCTACAAAACCATTTAAAGTAATTCCTATTACAGGTAACGCGAAATAAAATATAAATGCAATTAATACGAGTGGAATATTTCTTACAAACTCTACAAAAGCTGAACCTACCCAATTTAAAATACGAATCGGTGCGATGCGCATTACTGCCAAAATTACTCCTAAAATAAAACTGCCTATCAATGCAATTACACTAGACATAACTGTATATTTAAATCCTTCTAAATACATATCAATGTTATTCGTTAATATAGAAAAATCAGGCACATATTCTCCCCTCTTTCTTTACAAGAAGAGGATGAGCACTCTCATCCTCTCACTTTTACTATTTATCAAGAAAAATAAAGTTTCACTTTACTTCTCTTGTTTTTGACCGATCCATTTTTCATACAATTTATCGTATTCCCCGCTCGCCTTCATATCTTTTAGTAAGTTATTAATCTCTTTCGTTAAATCGTCTGCACCTTTTTGCACTGCAATTCCGTACGGTTCATCTGTAAAAATTTTTCCTACTACTTCATAATTAGAATCTTGTTTTGCCATTCCGTAAAGGATTGCATTATCTGTCGTTAACACATCACCTTTACCTGCCTTTAACGCTGTAAATGCCTCACTATAATTTTCAAATTCTAATACAGTCGCTTCTGGTGACTTTTGACGAATGTTATTTGTAGATGTTGATCCTTTTACAGCTAATACTTTAACGCCTTGTTTTATATCATCGATGCTCTTAATATTGCTTCCTTTTTTCACAAGTAACGATTGTCCGGCTTTAAAATATACATCTGAGAAATCCACTTCTTTTTTGCGCTCTTCCGTAATTGTCATTGTCGCAATAATTGCATCAATATCACCATTTTTCAGCATTGGAATACGTGTTTTAGACGTTACTTCTTTCAGCTCTAGCTTCTTTTCATCTCCAAGAATTTTTTTCGCAAGTGCCTTCGCAACATCAACATCGAATCCTTCTACTTGCCCTGTTGAAGGATTTTTTAATCCAAATAAATTCGTATCATTCTTCACCCCGACTACTAATTTTCCTCGTTTCTTAATTTGCTCAACAGCCCCGCCTTGCTTCGTATTTGTTTCCTTTGCCTCATCTTTCTTACTTCCGCATCCAGCAACAACAAGCACGAATAAACATGAAAATACGATTAAAGTAAATAACTTTTTCATTTTAAGCATGGAATTCCTCCTCTAATGATTTAGCACCCGACTTAAAAATAAACGAGCTCTTTCTTGTTCAGGATTTGCAAAAAATTGCGCCGGTGTCGTATCTTCAATAATTTGACCATCATCCATAAATAAAATCCGATCTGCTACTTCTCGCGCAAATCCCATTTCATGCGTGACAACGACCATTGTCATCCCTTCTTTAGCTAGCGTTTTCATAACATCAAGTACTTCCCCGATCATCTCCGGATCAAGAGCAGACGTAGGCTCATCGAACAGCATAATTTCCGGCTGCATCGCAAGTCCTCTAGCAATTGCTACTCTTTGCTGTTGTCCTCCGGATAATTGATGTGGATATACATTAGCCTTCTCCGGGATTCCTACTTTCTCTAAATAAAACATTGCTGTTTTCTCTGCTTCTTCTTTGGAAACTTTATTTACTTTAATCGGTGCTAGTGTAATATTTTGCAGAACTGTTTTATGTGGGTATAAATAAAAATGTTGAAAGACCATCCCAATATTTCGCCGCAATTCATTCATGTCCGTCTTTTTATTGTGTACCTCTGTATTTTGTACAATTAATCCTCCATCTGTAATTGCCTCTAATTGATTTATACATCGAAGCAATGTACTTTTTCCTGATCCTGAAGGCCCGACAACTACTACCACTTCTCCTTTTTTCACTTGCACATTAATATTTTTCAAAACTTGAAAATTACCATAATATTTATTTACATTACGAAATTCTATCAACATACTCCCCCTTCCCCTAACAACGCATGTACATTCTTTTTATATTCAAAAATAGTCCCAAAAATAACTTTCAGCTTCAATTTGTCCATAAAAAAAGCAAAGGGTTTCCCCTTTGCTTCTTCATTTCTATTCTATTAAGATACTTCTTCTTTCTTATCTTTCCCGTATTCATGCTCCCAAAAATCAGCATTTTTAATTCCTAATGGCTGCGGATCGAATACTGGATCTTTTCCTTCTTTTTTCTGTTTTTCATAATCCTTTAATGCGACTAATGCAGGTTTTTGTAATAATAAAATCGCAATGATATTTACCCATGCCATAATTCCTACACCGATATCACCTAAAGCCCACGCCGTTGCTGCTGTTTTAATACAGCCGTAGAATACAGCTCCTAAAAAAACAAATTTTAGTACAATAGACAACCAAGGACGGTCTTTATCACGATTTAAGTACGCGATATTCGTTTCTGCAATGTAGTAATACGCCATAATTGTTGTAAACGCGAAGAATAATAACGAGATTGCAACGAAAATGTTTCCAAATCCAGGAAAAACAGATTCTACCGCCGCCTGTGTATATCCTGGTCCTGGCTGAGCGCCATTTAATTTATTAACGATAAAGTTTTTTCCGCTTGCATCAAATACGTTATACATGCCTGTAATAATCATCATAAATGCTGTTGCTGAACAAACAAATAATGTATCAATGTAAACGGAAAATGCTTGCACTAAACCTTGCTTAGCTGGATGTGATACTTCAGCTGCTGCTGCTGCATGTGGTCCAGTTCCTTGCCCTGCTTCATTGGAATAAATACCTCGTTTTACTCCCCAAGAAATTGCTAAACCGATAATACCACCGAAAGCCGCTTCTAATGCAAAAGCACTTCTTATAATTAGCATAAATGCTTCTGGCAACTTTTCAATATTCATAGCAACAATAACGCAAGCTACTAAAATATAACCAACTGCCATAAACGGTACGACAACTTGTGCAACGTTAACAATTCGCTTTACTCCACCGAAGATGATAATAGCTAGTACAACAACTAATAAAACCCCTGATACGGTAGTGTTAATTCCAAAAGCTGTTTCTAAACTTACAGCAATACTATTTGCCTGCACACCTGGCAGTAAAAGCCCCGTTGCAAGAATTGTCGCTGCAACGAATACTAATGCATACCATTTCACACCTAAACCTTTTTCAATGTAATAAGCAGGTCCACCACGAAACTGTCCTTGATGTTTCGTCTTATATATTTGCGCTAATGTAGATTCTATATAAGCTGATCCTGCTCCTAAAAAGGCCACTGCCCACATCCAAAATACAGCTCCTGGTCCACCGAAGGCAACCGCTGTTGCTACCCCAGCTATATTCCCCGTCCCAACGCGTCCTGATAACGAAAGTGCTAACGCTTGAAATGAAGAAACACCAGCCTCTGATTTTTCACCTTGAAATGTCAGCTTCACCATTTCTCCTACATGCCTTACTTGTAAAAACCTCGTTCGAATGGAAAAATATAAACCTACTCCTAAACATAAATAAACAAGTGCTGGACTCCAAACAATATTATTTAACCAATTCACGAAAGCTTCCAACATTCCCCCTCCTTCTTTATAAAGAATATTCAGAATATATATAAAATTATAAGTGTATACTGAATCTAGGACAATATTATTTTAATAAAGTAAACATATTTTTGTATAAAAAAACAAAGTATATATTTGTTTTATATACTTTGTTTCGAACTAAATGTATTATATATTCACAATTGCTTCTCTTTTTATAATTCTTTCATATAGCTCTTCTGATAATTCTCGGAAGTTATCTGGCATACCTTTCCCCTTAAACTTCTTTTGAAGTGTACCGTATAAACCAACATCACGTAGACGTAAAAACAACGGTAACGATTCATACCAAATATCCGCCAGTCTGTGCTCATGCTCATAGCCTTTTCGTAACACTTGTAGCTGTTTACGAGCAAAGTCTGTCTTCTCTTCCGCTGTCCATGGTGTAAATAGAATAGAGTAATAGAGAACCATCGCTAAATCATGTATAAAGTAATTATAAGCCGCATCATCAAAATCAAAGATTGTTAGCTCTTTACCATCATAATGAAAATTACCGGGATGGATATCACCGTGCATAAGACCGAACGTTTCTCTTTCAACTGGAAGGGCCTTAATCTCATCCATTAATACCGCTGCAATCTTTTTCACTTGATCATCTTCTAATTCATTAACAATTCCACTTTCGTCTTCTTCCCACGTATCACGATAGTCTGTTTTAGGATAGCTCATTGTTAGGCGATGCAGTTGTCCAATCGCTTTTCCCCATGCTTCAAAGTAAGCCTCTCCCCAATAAGGTGATTCCTCTCCTTTTACTTGCTCACCTTTTGCATATGTAAATAAAGAAGCAAAAAAGAAAGTGCTATCTTCCGCTCCAATTTCTTCTACAAGATTTTGAGAAGTTGAGTTAAGAGGTCCTGCTACCTTTGCCCCATGCTCCGCAACATATCGTAAAAAATCTAGTTCAGCTTCAACTTCTTTTTTAGAGCGATGCGAAGAATGCGTTAAACGTAATACATAGTCCTCATCATTATCTCCCTTCGCCTTAAAAATATAATTTTCAAAATCTCCAAGCGGCTTCTCTTCCACTGTTACATGAAATGCCTTTGCCGCTCTTCTTAAGATCTCTTTCGTAAAAACACGTTCTACAGCTATTTCCATATGTATCCCTCCTATATATCTTCTTAATTCGACACAAATGTGAGAAGTACTGCTATGAAATTGAATAATGCACAAAAGACAATATAACGTAACTTTCAATTCTCTTTTAAAAAAATAATTCAAGCATAAATTTCTCACAAACGACAAAAATTAACAGAAGGAATTTTATTCTAAAAGAGGTGGAAATTATGACACAACAAGAAGAACAGCAAAAGAGTAAGAATCAAAAGCATATGTTTCCATCACTTCCGGAAAATATTAATTACATTGAAAATAAGCTCTGTCATTCAGATGATATAAAAAAATTAGATATCCCTTTTCAAAACGGAAAAGGAATAATTTTATATATCGAATCTTTAGCAGACCCAAATTTAATTCATCAATTAGCTCTTGAACCCTTATTAACTCGATCTGATCTATCTTTAGATAAAGCATTTTCTACATTAAATATGAAAAAAGAAACGAATTTAAATTACGGTGTACAACTTTTATTACAAGGTAAATCTTTATATTTCCATGAACATGTCGAAAGCTTTTGTACTTTTGAAACAGCATTATCTTTAAAAAGAGCTATAACAGAACCTGATAATGAAGGGATTGTACGCGGACCACATACTGGTTTCGTAGAAGATTTAGCAACCAATTTAGCGTCTATTCGTAAACTCATAAAAAGTCCAAATGTCGTCGTTAAATATTTCACACTTGGTGAAGAAATGCACACGAAAGTGGCAATTACTTATATTCAAAATATAGCTAATGACGATCTCGTTGCAGAAGTGAAAAGAAGATTAGAAATGATTAAGACAGACGCACTCATGCCACCAGGCTACATACAAGAATTTATAGAAGATACGTCTTTCTCACCATTCCCACAGCAATTAAATACAGAGCGCCCAGATAGAACTGCTGCTAATTTAATGGAGGGACGAGTCGCTATTTTATCAGATGGAGATCCAACAGCACTTATCGTTCCTGTTACACTCTTTGCCTTCTATCAATCACCAGATGATTATAATAACCGCTGGATCGTCGGTTCTTTCGTCCGAATGATTCGCTTAGTAAGTTTCTTAATCGCCTTTCTCTTACCAGCTATATATATCGCAACCGTCGCTTTTCATCCAGATGTGTTGCCACTCGAACTCGTCTATACAATTAAAGCCTCATTAGAACAAGTGCCACTTCCTCCTATTTTTGAAGCTCTCTTAATGGAATTGATCTTCGAATTATTACGAGAAGCTGGTATTCGTTTGCCGAGCCGCGTTGGACAAACAATCGGTATTGTAGGCGGTTTAGTAATTGGGGATGCAATTGTAAAAGCTGGACTCGTTTCTTACACAATGATTATCGTTGTAGCTTTAACTGCAATTGCTTCTTTTCTCGTACCATCAAATGATATGAGTTCAGCAGTTCGGATTCTGCGTTTCCCGTTAATGGTTCTTGCTGCTATATTCGGCTATGTAGGGATTTCATTCGGCATAATTATAACTTTCGTTCATTTATGTCAACTTCATTCTTTTCATACACCATATCTTTCTCCTCTTGCACCAATGCGGATAAAAGATATGAAAGATTCCTTTGTAAGATTTCCAATTTGGTCATTTTGGGAACGACCACATGATTCAAAACCAAAAAAAATGCAACGACAACATGTAACGAGAGAGGATGAGAACGGTGACAAACACGCAAAGTAAAATTTCACTTGTTCAATTGACCTTTTTCGTTATCCAATGTCAAATCGGGGTTGGTATACTTTCTCTCCCAAACCGTCTTCACCCAATAGCAAAAGGTGGTGGATGGATTTCTGTTCTCATTGCGGGGCTGGCAACTCAACTTATCATTTTACTCATGTGGTTTTTATTAAGAAGGTTTCCTGATGCAAATATGTATGAAATTGCTTGTATGATGTTTGGTAATAAATTTGGAAAACTATTAGGGTTTTCTTATGTTTTTTATTTTACTCTTATCGGTATGACCGTTATGTTAAATGCATGTACCGTCATTAAAATATGGATTTTACAAGCAACTCCTTGGTACGCAATTCTCCTATTATTTACAATAGCTTGTTGCTACGTAGCCTATAATACCTTTAAAGTAATTGTACGATTTTATGTCATGGCCTCTATTCTCATTTTACCTATGGCGCTTTTAATTGGACTTGGGCTCTCACGGGCTGATTTTTCTTATATTTTTCCCATTACAGAGGCTGGATGGTGGAATATTATTAAAGCATCGAAAGAAACAATTACAGCTATGTATGGTTTTGAAATCTTTCTCATCGCATTTCCTAAAGTAAATGGGACTGCTGTTGCAAAACTAAAGGCAATTTCTATCGCTAACGGATTCGTAACTCTTTTTTATGCTTTTACTGTTTGGATTTGCTTTATCGTATTTAGTCCAAAGCAAGTTGAGCTTATTCCAGAGCCAGTTGCTTACTTATTGCGCTCCTTACATATTGGGATTGTAGACCGTACTGATTTAATATTCATACCAATTTGGATGATAACTGTCGTAGCTTCTATTGCTAGTTGTTACGCTGCTGCTTCTATAGGTATTGGGCATATATTCAACCTTGCTAATCATAAAAAATCTGTTCCAATTGTTGGAGTTATTTCTTTTAGTATCGCCTTATTTATAGATACACCTGAAGAATTAAAATTGATTGCAAATTTCACTGATAAATTCACTTATATTTTCATTATCGTTCTTCCTTTTTTATTTCTTCTTTATTCCTTATTAAGAAATAAGAAAGGAGCTCCATATGCACAAAAAAACAGTTAAATTATGTAGTATCTTATGTGCTAGCTCACTTCTTTCTGGTTGCTGGGATCAAGAGCCTTTAAGAGAGGCTAGATTAGCTTATAGTATTGGATTTGATATTACAGAAGAAAATCAACTTCAGCAAACGGTTGAACTTGTAAGAAGTTCAGGAAGCCAACAATCTTCATTTGAAAATGAAATACATTCAGCAACCGGCCGTAACATACGCGATACTAGCGATACTTTGAAAGAAAATGTGACTGGAAATATTCGCTATTTCAAATACGGTGTGCAACTATTGGGAACAAAAATTCAAAAAAAGGGGATATTACCTTATTTAGATATTAGTTTTCGGGACCCTACAAACCCCACTGCTCTGGTAAAACTTATTTCAGTAGATGGTGAAACAGCTGCAATACTAGAAAAAAAGAAAGTAGGAAATTTACTAATTGGAGATTTTCTAAAGAAAAAAATTAAAAGCTTAGAGGACATGAGCATATTTCCAAATGAAACTTTGGAAACAGCCGCTACAAAAATGTTAGATCCCGGCAAAGATTTCACCCTCCCATCTATAAAGCTAAAAGGAAAAGAAGTTGTAACCAATGGGATAGCTCTATTTAATAAGGATAAATTAACTGGGCTTTTACCTTCACGACAATCGGTACTCTTCGTATTACTAACTGATAAAATGGGAACGAGCGCTCGCATAACCCAAAAGCTTACAAATAGCGATTCATCTAGTACGTCTGACTACATTACCATTGACGTGAGCAATCAGAAATTAAAACGAAACTTAAAAATAACAACAGATAAAAAAGGAAATGTTTATGCTCACATTAAGCTCCAACTAAAAGTTATAGCAATTGAATCTCCAAGAGATAATCTGTATACAATGGACGACAGAGAAAAACTAAATAAAGAACTGTCTAAACAGCTCACGAAAGAGGCGAAAAAAATAATAAACAAACTCCAAAAAGCAAACTGTGATGCTTTCGGTATCGGCAGACACCTTATCGCTTATCACCCTGAGTTATGGAGGAAAAAAAATTGGGATAAAGATTATGCAAAAGTAAAGTTTAAACCTGAAGTAGAAGTAAGCATTTTGTATAGTGGTGTCTTAAAATAAAAGGTTGTATGCCCATGCGGCATACAACCTTTTTATTTCGTATATCGATACACAATTGATTCATATGGTCTTAAGTTAAGTTTTGCAATATCCTTGCTGGCATCTTTATAATTCGACAGTAGTACTTCTTGTTTCATTCCATCTAATTGAACGTGCGCTGGTACAGAGTACGTTATTTCTTCTCCATAGAAGTTATTTATAACAAGTAGTACTTCACTTTCTGTAGTACGAGTATATGCCCAAATTTTAGGATCATTTTTATCCAAAATAGCATATTCTCCTTCTGTAATTACATCATACGTTTTTCTAAGTTCTATTAACTTTTTATAATGATAAAATACAGACTCTTTATCTTCTAATGCCTTCTCTACGTTTATTTCTGTAAAGTTTTCAGCCACTGAAATCCAAGGTGTACTTGTTGTAAAACCACTGTTCATCTCTTCATTCCACTGCATCGGAGTACGAGAGTTGTCACGAGATTTTTGTTTTAAAATCCCGATAATCTCTCCTTTTGATAATCCTTCTTCTCGCTTGATATCGTATATATTTAACGATTCCACATCGCGATATTGCTCGATGGACTCGAATTTAGGATTCGTCATACCGATTTCTTCGCCTTGATAAATGTAAGGTGTTCCTTGCAACATATGCATAGCTGTCGCTAACATTTTCGCAGATTCATTTCGGTACTTTCTATCATCACCGAAGCGTGACACTATGCGAGGTTGGTCATGATTACACCAAAATAACGCATTCCATCCTCCGCCCTTTTGCATTTCAATTTGCCAGTTAGACATAATCTCTTTTAATTTAATAAAATCAAACTCTGCTTTCGTCCACTTATCACCATTCGGATAATCTACTTTTAAATGATGGAAACTAAACGTCATGCTCAGTTCATTACGCTCAGGATTAGAATATTTAATACAATTATCAATTGTCGTAGATGACATTTCTCCAACTGTAATTACATCTTTTCCTGCAAAAACTTTTCGGTTCATCTCTTGTAAATATTCATGAACACGCGGACCATCTGTATAATACTTGCGTCCATCACTTGTCGCAGTATTACCTTCATCGTTTAAGAAACATTGGTCTTTTGAAATTAAGTTAATGACATCTAATCGGAATCCTGTTACCCCTTTATCCAGCCAAAAACGCATCATATCATATACTTCTTCGCGAAGTTGTTCATTTTCCCAATTTAAATCAGCTTGTGTTTCATCAAATAAATGTAAATAATATTGCTCCGTCTTCTCATCATATTTCCAAGCAGATCCACCAAACTTAGACTGCCAATTATTTTTTTCATCACGCCAAATATAGTAATTACGATATGGACTATTTTTATCTTCCTTCGCTTCTTTAAACCACTTATGTTCAGTCGAACTATGATTTACAACAATATCAAGCATAATTTCAATGTTACGTACTTTCACTTCTGCTAAAAGTTCCTCAAACTCTTCCATCGTTCCGTAAGATGGATCAATGCTGTAGTAATCACTTACATCATATCCATTATCATTTTGTGGTGATTGGTATATCGGTGTTAACCAAATATAATCCACTCCGAGTTCTTTTAAATAATCTAGTTTCTCTGTAACCCCTTTTATATCACCGGTTTCTTTATTGTAATAGCTATTAAAGCTCTTCGGATAAATTTGATAGACTACACTTTTATGCCAATCCTTCATGTTTAACTTCCTCCTACTTCTGTTTGACTCTTTTTGCAAATAACCATGTTAAAGTAAATGGGATTACAACTGCAATAATCATTCCTACAATAAACATTGGAATCGATTTCGGAATGATAGAAATAAATGCTGGCAATCCGCCAATTCCGATAGCAGGTGCTAATACACCATTTAATGTAATGAATATCGCTGCCACAGCAGACCCTATAATCGCTGCATAGAACGGGAACTTATTTCGTAAATTCACACCAAACATCGCTGGTTCTGTAATACCGAAGTATGCTGAAATGGCTGATGTTGATGCCATACTTTTATCATTTTGATTTTTAGAAATCCAGAACATTGCAAGTGCCGCACTACCTTGCGCAATGTTAGAAAGAGCAATCATTGGCCAAATGAATGTGCCACCGTGCTGTGCAATCAATTGTAAATCAATTGCAATAAACATATGATGCATACCTGTAATTACAAGCGGTGCATATAATGCTCCAAACAATACTGCTCCAACTACTGGTACTGTTTCATATACACCTACTAATCCTACTGTTAATAAATCTCCAATATGACGTGTAACCGGACCGATAATTCCTAATGCTAACACACCTGTCACAACGATTGTTGTAATTGGTACAACTAATAATTGAATTGCATTTGGTACATGTTTCTTTAAGAAAATTTCCACTTTACTTAATACAAAAGCTGCTACTAAAACAGGTAAAATTTGTCCTTGATATCCTACCTTCTCAATTTGGAACAGTCCTAAAATATTGAAGTACTCAATCTTTTGACCCTCTAAACCAGTCGCTGCTTTTCCATAGTCCCAAGCGTTTAATAAGGCCGGGTGCACAAGCATTAATCCCATAACAATCCCTAGTATTGGACTACCACCAAAACGCTTCGTTGCTGACCACCCGACAAGTGCTGGTAAGAATACGAATGCTGTATTGGCCATCATATTAATTAAATCCCAAAGCCCGCCTAAGTTCGGATAAACATCTAATAAATTTTTCCCATCAAAAAATAAGTCCTTTGCCCCTAATAGATTGTTAATACCCATTAGTAAACCAGCTGTTACGATCGCTGGTAATATCGGCATAAATACATCCGAAAATATTTTCACAAACTTTTGAGCTGGATTTAACTTCTGATTTCCAGAATCTTTTACGTCAGCTACAGTCGATTCTTCCATACCTGCAAGCGTTATCAATTCAGCGTAAACACGATCTACATCCCCTGGACCAATTACAACTTGAAATATACCAGCGTTATGAAACGCTCCTTTCACTAATGAAACAGACTGTAATTTATCATTATCTATTTTACTTTCATCTTTTAAAGCGATACGGAGCCTCGTCACACAATGTGCAGCTTGTTCAATATTGTCTTTCCCACCAATATACTGCAACACTTCCTCTGCTGTTTTACGATAGTCTTTCCCCATATTCCCGTCCCTCTTTTCTTTTTTTGATACCGTTTACAATTACATATTAACTCGTATATATAAGTTAGTCAACACTCGTATATACGAGTTTGTGTTTTTTTTTTTATAAAAAAAGAGATGAAACAATATTTTGTTCCACCTCTTTACTTCCTGCGTGCCACATCCGAAAAGTGAAAAATATCTAAACGGTGGCGTGATTCTGTGTATTCAAACTGACTTCCATCATACAAATGTGTAAAGTTTTTCACAACGACAACATAGTCTGTTCCATTTAAATCTAAATACTTTCTGTCATCCTCTGTACACGGCTGTACTTCAATTACCCTCTGCGAATAACTAATATGTAGCCCAAGCTCTTTCTCAATGTATTTATAAATCGATGCAGTTGCAATTTCTTTCGTTAATCCTGGAATAAACTCAGATACAAAATGATTTATATCTAAAATTACTTTTTCTCCATCAATATTTCGTACACGTTTAATATGATCAATCTCTGTTTTTTCTTTTACATTTAATAATTTCGCAATTTCTTTTGTGGCTTTTTCTTTGTCCATTTCCACAACTTCCGTAATACAATGACGTCCTAAACGTTCATTTTCTTCTTGGAAACTTACAATACCGCCAAAATTAAATTCAATATTTTTTCGCTTTAAAACAAAAACACCTTTTCCATGAATTTTTTGCACATATCCACGCTCTTGCAGTAAATCTACAGCTTTTCTTACCGTGCCTCGGCTTGCCTCATACTGCTTCATTAATTCTGTTTCTGATGGGATTTTGCATCCCTCTTTTAATTGTTTATTATCAATAGATTTACTGATTTCTGTATAAATTTGTTCATACTTACTCATCATCTACAATAGCCCCTTGTCACCTTCTAATTCTATATGTATTATAACATGCTTCACTCTTCTGCCAATCTCTCACTTATTTTCCAGTACAAGAAAAATATAGGTAAATATTTAATCTTTAAAACGTATTTTTATAAAAATTTTTATATTTTTCTTTTCATTCAAAAAAACATGTAGTATACTAACTTCAAAATCAGAGGAGAAAGGGAGCAAAGAACTATGCTTACTTATACAACAACTGTAGTTTCATTTGCACAAAAACATCATCATCATACGTAACCCTTGAAACCTAGCGGAAAAATTACGCGTAGGTACAAGGGTTATTCCCGTTGTACCTACGCTTTGGCGAAAGAGCCATGTAGGTATTTTTTTATCTACATGGCTCTTTTTTTATTGTCAAAAAGCTAGTAAAAAATGATGTTTAAGCAAAACTTACTACAAAGGAGTTAACAAAAATGGAAACGAAAAAATGGGGATTATGGGTTTTAACAGCATTTGTTATCGGGAATATGGTTGGCGGTGGCGTATTTATGCTTCCAGCAAATTTAGCACAAGTATCAGGGCCAATGGGTTCTACACTCGCATGGAGTATTACAGGCCTTGGCGTATTTATGATTGCACTTGTATTTGGAAATTTAGCGATTCGGAAACCAGAATTAAAAGCTGGACCACAAAGCTACGCTCAAGCGATGTTTCCTTCAAAAAAAGCTGGTAAAGTTGCGGGATATAGTATGGCATGGGGATATTGGGCTGCTAACTGGGCTGCAACAGCATCTGTTATTATTTCCTTTGCTGGATATTTATCAACATTCTTTCCAGTTTTACAAAGTAAGCAAATTCTTTTTTCAATAAACGGATTTTCACTAGAACTCGGAAAAGGATTAACTTTCCTCGTATGTAGCCTTATGCTGTGGGGAATTCAATATATTCTTTCTCAAAATATTGATCGAGCTGGAAATATGAATCTACTTGCTACCATTGCAAAAATTATCGGATTTACAATGTTTATTGTAATTACATTATTCATTTTCAATGCCTCTAATTTCGGAGACGGTCAAACCTTTATGAATGAAGCAGGACAATCCATCTCGTTAGGTGGACAAATCAATTCAGCTGCTATTGCAACACTCTGGGCATTTATCGGTATTGAATCAGCAGTTATGCTTTCTAATCGTGCAAAATCACAGCGCGATGTAAAAAAAGCTACGATTTTCGGATTAATTATCGCTCTTCTTATTTACATGTCAATTACTTTACTTACAATGGGAGCTCTTCCGCAAGATGCTTTAAAAGAGTCTCAAAAACCATTAGTAGACGCATTAAATTTAGCAATTGGAAATAAAGGCGCATATATCATGGCTTTACTCGCTCTTATATCTTTATTTGGATCTACAGTTGGTTGGATTGTTGTTAGTTCAGAAGTACCTTACCAGGCAGCAAAGAATGGACTTTTCCCTAAGTTTTTCGGGAAAACAAATAAAAAAGGTAGTCCTTCAAAATCATTATTGATTACAAATGTAATGACGCAAATTTTCTTATTTTCAACGATTTCTGGTACTGTTTCAGAAGCGTATAGTTTCGCTATTGTCGTAGCAACATTAGCCTATTTAATTCCATACCTAGTTTCTACTCTGTACCAATTCAAACTGGTTATTACAGGAGAAACGTATGATATAATGCCTGGTTCTCGAATAAAGGACGGGATCATCACTACATTAGCATTTGTATACTCAATTTGGGTTATCAAAACGGGAACTGCTGATTTAAAAACGTTCTTCTTAGGAATTGGATTGTTCGTATTAGGTCTTATTCTTTATCCAGTACTAATGAAAGACTCACAAAAAACGGATTAAATAAAGAGAAGCTGCTGGCTTCTCTTTTTTATTAAAAATCTGTAATTAACTTTTCTTTTAACTCTCCTACAGATAAAGGTTTCGCATAATAAAATCCCTGTACATAATCACAGCTCATTGATTGTAACAAACTCTCTTGCTCTACTGTTTCTACCCCTTCAGCAACTACTGCTAAATTTAAACTATGAGCAATTTCAATAACAGATTTTACAATTGTTCGTTCTGGTTGCGCGTGATCATAATGAAATTCACGAATAAAATTACGATCAATTTTCACAATATCCAGTGGTAGTTGTTTTAAATAATATAAGGAAGAATAGCCAGTTCCGAAATCATCCAAAGCAATTAAAACACCCATATTTCTTAATTCTTGTAATGTAGCAATAATATAATCAAAATGGCGGACTGCAATGCTTTCCGTTATTTCTAATATTAAACGGTTCGGAGGAAAACCAGTTCTCTTTAAAATGCTACGTACAGACAAAATAAAACGTTTCTGCATTAATTGTTGTATAGATAAATTCACAGATAACTTTAGTCCTTCTTGATAATTTGGCAATGTTTTAAACAATCGGCACGATTTTTCTAATACCCAGTCTCCTAGCTTTATAATAAGTCCAGACTCTTCAGCTACCGGGATAAATTCGCTTGGTGCAATGGGGCCGTCTTCTGTCATACAGCGTACTAAAGCTTCTATACCAGAATATCTCTTCGTTTTCAAATCAATAATAGGCTGCAATGCTACATCTAACTCTTCATCACGAATTGCCTTTTGCAAAGCAAACTCAACTTTCATTCTACGATTTATTTTCGCCCGTAGCTCATCTGTAAAGAAACATGCAGCGTTTCTACCTTGTTCTTTTGCACTATACATAGCTAAGTCAGAGTTTTTCAATAACGTTTCCACGTCTAGTCCGTCTTGTGGATAAGAACAAAGTCCTAGACTAGCTGAAATGTATACTTCATGGCCTTCCAACATAAATGGTGCCTGAAAACATGACAACACAGATGTCGCTAACTGACTCATATCATCTTGCCTATGATTTTTTGTTAACAGCACAAATTCGTCGCCACCTAGCCTAGCCAGAACATCTTTCTCTCCTAGTACATAATGCAACCGTGAAGCGACTTCGCTTAAAAGTAAGTCCCCTATCATATGACCTAACGTATCATTTACTAATTTAAAACGGTCCAAATCAAAGTAAATCATACCAAATTCTTTTTTATCTGCAATCAATTTATTAACGGTTGTTATTAATTGCAAACGGTTCGGCAAACTGGTTAAAGCATCATGATAGGCAAGTTCCCTATAACGACTTTCACTTAGCCGCAATCTATGTTCTGCTTCTTTTCTACTACTAATATCATTTCGAATTGCGATAAACTGGTATGGCTCTCCTTTTTCATTTAAAAATGGAACAATTGTTGTTTTGACCCAATAATATGTACCATCTTTTGCTCGATTCCGAATCTCACCTGTCCATACTTTCCCATTCAAAATACGTTTCCATAAGTTTTGAAAAAAGGTTTTCGGATGATGTCCTGAATTTAAAATACGGTGATCTTTTCCAATTAATTCTTCTCTTTTGTATTTAGAGATTTCACAAAATTTATCATTTACATATGTAATAAGACCTTTTCGATCTGTAATTGCAACAATTGAAGACTCATCTAATGCTAACTTTAAATCTCGCAATGAAGAGTCATATAATGCATGACCTCTCTGTTCTAGCATGCGCATCTCTCCTTGCTTCCTATCTGACTAAAACACAACCTGTTTCTCTTCATAGAAATAGAGATATTTCATTTTCTAATACTAGCCCATTACATAAATTATCTTTTTAAATAGACCGATTAAAATAACATAATATTATTTGTAATAAAAAGCAATATTATACCGTTTCAATTATAACTAGTAGCTTCTCATCTCCCTAATTATTTCGCACCTTATTATACTGCAATCCTTTTAAGTGGCTCTATCCAAGCCCTGTTTCTAACTAATACCATTCACATCTGATCTCTTTACTCTTTAATAACAAAATAGAAATTAGACCATACTACATAACTATTCACGAATAATAATATGAAAATCTACATTAATGTATATGTTTTTGAATTACAATAACAAAATATTAACATATTTTCACCTTAATTTTGGAAGTATTTTATAAATAAATACCGTATTAAACTAAAAAAGAGGGTAGCCTCTTTTTTAGTTTAATACGGTATTTGCTGATAACCTGGGTATGGCATTGGATACGTTACAGGGTATGGTGATGGATAAGTTACTGGATATGGCGCTGGATAATACCCTCCACTTGCTGCACCCGTTAATGCGCCAGCTGTCAGTCCACCTAACACTCCTCCTGCAAAGCTTCCAGGGAAAAATCCGCCTCCGTGATGATGATGGTGATCAT
>NZ_JAKUFY010000072.1:0-28026 GCF_022663675.1 Bacillus cereus group sp. BfR-BA-01355 | reverse complement strand
AAAATGTAGGAAGTACTGGGGAACAAATTATTCAAACATATAACGAATTAAAAACAGCTAATGTAACATTCGTACAATCAAAAGTGGCAGAAGAACAACCAAAAACACCGAAAGAAAAATTACAGATCAATATTGAATCTGCAAAAGCAGTAGTGAAGAAAGCGCAAGCTGTAAATGTAACAGATGGTTCAGTGAAATCATTGCAACAAAAAATTACAGTTGCAGAAGCTGTATTAAAAGATGCGAAGGTAAAAGATGCACAGGTAGAAACGATGAATCGTACATTAGAATATGCGATTTCACTCGTTGAAAAAAGTATGAACAAATAAGAGAGAAGAAAAGAAGCTTATCATGATAGGCTTCTTTTTTGTTATACTAAAAGTAGCATAGAAAGAAGGAGCGAATAATTTGGAACAGAAAAAGCTAAAAAGAATTCTTGAATATGTATGGATCGCGGTTGTGCTCCTTGTAGGATATTATTTCTTAAAAGAGAAAAGTATTTGGGTTTTATTTTTAATGACTTTCTTATTAGCAGGACTAGGAACGTTATTTATTAACTTTTTCTTTGATAGTTTGAATGCCTGGAAGAATAAAAAGAAGGGAACGAAGTAAAGGAGGGAATATATGCAAAAGTGGAAGCTCATATATCAAGTAATCATTTTCATAGTGCTTGTAGGTATTGGCGTTTTTAAATATTCTACACCAATAGGAAATTGGGCGTGGTTTACAGCTTGCATCGGCATATTTTTCATTTTACAATCGTTAACGAAAAAATATAATTGTACAGAAAGATAGCTCGCCGCTAAAACGGCGAGCTATTTTGTTATGCTTTTTTCTGTTCATCATTCGTTTTTTCGGTAGCTAAATGGCTATGCTTTCTAGAGTAGAAGAAATAGAAGCATAAACCGACTATAAGCCAAGCTATAAAGCTAATCCATGTCGTTTTAGATAAATTAGCCATCAAATATAAACAGCAAAGAATCGCGACAACTGGTAATACAGGTACGAAAGGTGTACGGAATCCACGTTTTAAATCAGGATGTGTTTTTCGTAAAATAAGTACCGCGCAGCAAACGAATGTAAAGGCTGTTAACGTACCGATGTTTACTAAATTTGCTAGCAAATGTAAATCTAAAAGTCCTGCTAATAAAGCGGCAATAACGCCAGTAATCCACGTATTTAATAAAGGGATTTTTACTCTTTTATTTACACGTGCTAACGCTTTTGGAAGTAGACCGTCACGGCTCATCGCATACGAAACTCGAACTTGTCCATACATAACGACTAAGAGAACGGTTGTCATTCCAGTCATCGCTCCAACAGCGAGTAGTCCTGCAATTGCATCCTCACCAACGAAATGCAATGCAAATGCAACTGGATCAGAAACGTCTAATTGCGTATAAGGAACCATACCTGTTAAAACGAAAGATACGATCATATATAAAACAGTACAAATAAGAAGAGAACCGATAATACCAATTGGTAAGTCACGCTGCGGTTTTTTCGTTTCTTCTGCAGCGGTTGCGATTGCATCAAAACCTAAAAAGGCGAAGAATACAGTGACAGCTCCGGTAATAATACCGTCGTATCCGAATGGAATGAACGGTGTCCAGTTTTCAGGTTTTACATATTTTGCGCCTGCTACGATAAAGGCAATGATAACAGCTAGTTTAATAAGAACCATAATATTATTAATGCGTGCACTTTCACGTATACCAAAACTTAAAAGACCAGTAATAAGAAGTAAAATGCAGACAGCTGGTAAATCGATGAGACCACCTTTTCCTACGCCGGGGGCCGAGGCGATTATGGCGGGTAGGTGTATATTGAACCCTTGTAGTAATGATTGCAAATAACCAGACCAACCGACAGCTACTGCTGCAACGGCAAGTAAATATTCGAGCATTAAACACCATCCGACGATGAAGGCGACGACTTCTCCGACTGTCATGTATGCGTAAGTATACACACTTCCTGAGACAGGAATAGAAGAAGCAAATTCAGCATAACAAAAGGCTACACAAGCACAAGTAAATGCAGCAATAAGGAATGATAGCATAATACCAGGACCAGAATGTTTTGCTGCAACAATACCTGTTAATACAAAGATCCCTGTCCCAATTACGGCGCCGATCCCTAAAAACGTTAAATCGAGTGCAGTTAATGTTCTATCTAGCTGCTTTGGTGATTCAGTACTAAGCGCTTTTTTTCGTAATAATGACTTCACTTTGGACTCTCCCCCCGTTTTTTCATTTCCATAACTGCGACTATAGTATGAGCCCATTAAAAAAGAGTATGTAAGGAAATGGAGGTACAGTTATGGTATGTAGTTTTTTAAAATTGCTGGATTAATCTTAATATAATTCAGAATATTTTGTCAAATAAAAATATGAAAAATAAAATTCGGATCAATAGGGGAAACTACTTGCAGAAATGAACGGGGGTTAACGACCCACTGATTAAAGTTAAAGTAGGAGCAGATGCTATGTTATTTTATTTTGAACTTGTCGTCATTTTACTTTGTACGAAATTAGCTGGTGACATTAGCGTGAGACTTGGTCAGCCTTCTGTACTTGGTAAGTTAATTGTCGGTATTATTATCGGTCCAGCTGTACTCGGTATTATTAATAGTTCTGAACTAATTGATGAACTGAGTGAGATTGGTGTTTTGTTACTTATGTTTATGGCGGGACTTGAAACAGATTTAGAAGAGTTAAATCGGAATTTGAAATCGTCATTTGCAGTAGCGGCTGGTGGAATTATTTTTCCTTTCATCGGTGGTTATGTAACAGGATTGCTGTTTGGATTAATGCAGTCCCATGCCATTTTTTTAGGATTATTACTTTGCGCAACATCGGTTAGTATTACGGTGCAGACGCTACGTGATTTAGGAAAAATGAATACGAGAGAAAGTACAACAATTTTAGGTGCTGCCGTATTTGATGATGTCATTGTCGTTATTTTATTGGCATTTGTAATGAGTTTTTTAGGAACACAAGATGTAAATATAACACTTGTCATTGCAAAGAAAATTATTTTCTTTGTAAGTATTGTTTTTATTGCTTGGAAAGTCGTTCCTTGGATTATGAAAATGCTTGTCCCGCTTCGTGTAACAGAAGCGTTAATTAGCGCGGCTCTTATTATTTGCTTCTCTTTTTCTTATTACAGTGAAATGATGGGAATTGCAGGCATTATTGGAGCATTTGCAGCAGGAATTGCTATTTCTCAAACAGAGTATAAGCATGAAGTGGAACATAAAATTGAACCGATTGCTTATGCAATATTTGTTCCAGTATTCTTCGTAAGTATCGGAATGGAAATTACATTTCAAGGCATTGGAAGCCAGCTTTGGTTCATTATTATTATGACCCTCATTGCGATTTTCACAAAGTTAATTGGATCAGGTTTAGGAGCGAGATTGACAGGTTTTAATCTCCAATCTTCTATTAGTATTGGCGCGGGGATGGTATCACGTGGTGAAGTAGCACTTATCATCGCAGCAAATGGACTTACGGCGAATTTATTAGCGAAAGAAAATTTCACAGCGATTGTTATTGTGGTTATATTGACGACGATTATTACACCGCCACTTTTGAAGAAATATTTTGTATAGAGAGGAAGGGCTTATCTGATGTAGGTAAGCTCTTTTTTTATTCCAAAAAGCAATGGTCATATAGCATGAAGGGTTTGTAATTATGGTAAAATCTATGTATGTGATATGACAAGGAGAGGGAAGTGTGAAGATTACGAAGGAGAAGGTTATCGGTGTAATCGTACTTATTGCAGTATGTATACCATTTACTGCATGGAAAGAATCAAAAGTGAAAGATTTTCCGGTTTCTATTTTTTCGGAAGAAGCAGATGGTGAGTACGGTCAGAAGCTGAAATATACTGCTTTTTTACCTGATGTTGCGATTTGGATGAACGGTTGGAAAGAGAAGTGGACAGAAGGAGAAAGAACTGTTTATCAAAAAGGGAATCGCATTGTAAATGTGTTTCATCCTCCTGGCGATGATGGTTTTTACCTTCTTGAAGTAAGAGAAAATAAGTGAACGCAACCGTAAGAAGTGGAGGTTAAATAGTGAAAGCTTCAACATTACTATTTAAAATTGAAAGTAATATGGATCAATTTTCACCAGCTGAAAAGAAGGTTGCCATGTACATAATGGAGAATGCAGAGATTGTTCCGAACTTAACGACGAAAGAAGTGTCAACGAATGCAGGCGCAAGTGAGGCGAGTGTCGTTCGTTTTTGTAAGTCGATTGGGATCGGAAGTTTTAAAGCATTTAAGATAGCACTCGTTCGTGAATTAACGATTGCTGATTATAATATTAACGATTTTTCAGTGATGAATACGGAAGATGGACCGTACGATTTGTTTAATAAAGTCACTTATGTGAATAAAGCTGCAATTGAGGCGAGCGTTACTGCGATAGATAAGAAGGAACTTGAGAAAGCTGCAGATCGTATTGTCAATGCGGGCAAAATTATATTTTACGGCGTAGGTGGATCAGCTACGCCAGCAATGGATGGGGCGTATAAATTTACACGGCTTGGATTTACAGCGATGATGCTATCTGATTTTCATATGATGTTGCCGCTTGTGACGAATTTAAAAGAAGGCGATATATTTGTTGCGATTTCAACATCTGGTCGAACGAGAGATGTGCTTGAAATGGCGCAGTATGCAAAGAGACAAGGTGCAACTGTTATTGGAATTACGAAGCTAGATCAATCATCCCCCTTATATAAAGAAGCGGACATTCGTCTTTGTATGCCAGATGTAGAACAAGATCATCGTATTGCAAGTATTGCGTCGAGAATGACGCAACTGAATATGATTGATGCTTTATATGTGATTACTTTCAACCGAATTGGTAATAAAGTATTGGATCAATTTATGGAGACGCGAGAAGAAGCGTTGCGGTTACGGAAGTTAAAGTAGAAGAAAAGATGAGGAGACTCATCTTTTTTATTATCTTTGACACAAATATGTCATGTTGTGAAATTTTATTTCATAAAATAAGAAAGGGATATTGATTTTTAGTTTCTTAAAGTTATAATAAAAGTGTGAAATATAATTTCAAAGAGGGTGACAATATGTTAGAAAATTTATCGACAGAACATCGTAATGAGAAAACAATGAATCTGGATGAAATGAGTATAAAAGAAGTGTTGCAAAGTATGAATGAAGAAGATCGAACTGTTGCGTTAGCAGTTGAAAAAGAGATAGAACAAATTGAAAAGGTTGTACAGACTGTTATTAAATCTTTTGAAGAAGAGGGACGTTTAATTTACATTGGTGCTGGTACGAGTGGTCGTTTAGGTATTCTAGATGCAGTGGAATGTCCGCCGACATTTGGCACGGATGATAAAATGGTGCAAGGATATATAGCAGGTGGGTTGAAAGCGTTTACTAAAGCGGTGGAAGGTGCCGAAGATCGCGAAGAGTTAGCAGAAGAAGATTTAAAAAGTATTGGATTAAATGAGAAAGATACAGTGATTGGAATTGCTGCAAGTGGCAGAACTCCTTACGTAATTGGCGGCTTGAAATACGCACAGAGCGTAGGAGCGAGTACAGCGAGTATTTCTTGTAATAAAAATGCTGAAATAAGTAAATATGCAAAGTTAAATGTAGAAGTAGAGACAGGTGCAGAAATATTAACAGGATCAACGCGTTTAAAAGCTGGTACAGCACAAAAATTAGTGCTGAATATGATTTCAACAGCTTCGATGATTGGTGTAGGAAAAGTATATAAAAACTTAATGGTAGATGTTCAATCCACAAATGAAAAGTTAGTAGAACGGTCAAAACGAATTATTGTGGAAGCAACAGGCGCTAGTTATGAAGTAGCGGCAGAGTATTATGAAAAGGCAGAACGTAACGTAAAAGCTGCCATTGTTATGGTGTTGTTGCAGTGTGAGTATGGGGAAGCACTGGAGAAACTAAAATACGCAAAAGGGTTTGTGAAGAAAGCACTATAAAATAATAGGGAGGGGGATTCTATTATGAAGAAAGAAGAGAGAATGGCCAAGGAAATTTCGGAGCAACTTGGGGGAATAAAAAACATTCGTAGTATTGCTCATTGTATGACGAGACTACGTTTAACGCTTCATGATGAAAGTAAAGTAAACATGGACCTTTTGAAAAAAGTTGAAGGTGTTATGGGGGTTATAGAAGATGAGACGCTTCAAGTTGTCGTTGGCCCAGGAACAGTAAATAAAGTAGCAGCTAAAATGGAAGGTTTGACAGGACTACGAATTGGTGAGGTAGCAGATCATCACCTTGAAGATATTGGGCAAGAGATGAAGTCAGAGATTAAGAAGAAAAATAATACACCGGTGAAAAACTTTTTACGAAAAATAGGAAGTATTTTCATTCCGTTAATTCCAGGACTTGTTGCTTCAGGAATTATAAACGGGGTTGCTAACTTTGCGAAAAACGCTGGTGCTGATCCAAATGCAACGTGGTTACAAATGTTACTACTCATTGGCGGCGGTATCTTTACATTCTTAGGAATTTTAGTCGGCTGGAATACAGCGAAAGAGTTTGGCGGGACACCGGTTCTTGGGGCAATTGCTGGTATTTTAATTTTCAATCCGGCGATGGCAAACGTAAAATTGTTTGGTGAAGCATTAGTGCCCGGACGGGGCGGATTGTTTGCAGTTATTTTTGCAGCATGGCTTATGGTTGTAGTGGAAAGACAAGTTCGAAAAGCAGTGCCAAATGCAGTTGATATTATCGTGACACCACTCATTACTGTATTAGTTGTAAGTATCGTAACGATGTTAGCCATTCAGCCATTAGCAGGTTTCTTATCAGATGGTATTACGAGCGGAATTAATGCTATTTTAAATATTGGCGGAGCATTTGCTGGCGCAGTACTTGCGGGAACATTTTTACCTCTCGTTATGGTCGGATTGCATCACGGTTTAACACCAATTCATATGGAATTTATTAATCAAACACACGTAACACCTTTATTACCAGTGCTCGCAATGGCTGGTGCTGGCCAAGTGGGCGCAGCAATTGCGATTTATGTGAAAACAAAAAACAAACGACTTCGTAACGTAATTAAAGGTGGATTGCCAGTTGGCTTTTTAGGAATTGGTGAGCCGTTATTATACGGGGTGACATTACCACTTGGGAAACCGTTTATTACTGCTTGTTTAGGAGCAGCTGTCGGTGGTGCATTCCAAGCAGTTATGCAAACAGCTTCTCTTGGGATTGGCGTATCAGGGCTATCTTTAATTCCGTTAATTGCTGACAATAAATATTTACTCTATTTCTTAGGTTTAGTAATTGCATATGCTTTCGGATTTATCTTTACGTACTTCTTCGGATTTAAAGAAGAAATGGCAGAAAACATATAGAGAAAGGGATTCCTTTCTCTTTTTCTATTAATAGAAAGGGAGATTTATATGATCGGAGTTTCCATTTATCTTTCAAAAGAACGAGTAGAGAAACAAGAAGAGTGGCTAAAAGTAGCGAAGGAAAATGGGTTTACATCTATTTTTACATCACTGCACATTCCAGAAGATGATCCAAATACGTATAAAGAGTTAATTCAAATATTAGGGAAACAAGCTCTTGCACATGAAATGGAGTTAATGGTTGATGTTTCTCCAAAATCGTTACATCATTTAGGGCTAACATATGAAAATGTGGAAGAACTATTGGACTGGGGCATTACCGGTTTAAGAATGGATTACGGCATTGCGCCAAAAGAAATTGCAAGCGTATCTCATAAGATGAAAGTAGCTTTAAATGCGAGTACGATTACAAAGCCATTTTGGAAAGAGTTACTTACAGAACATATACGAGTAGAGAATGTAGAAGCGTTGCATAATTTTTACCCACGTCCAGAGACAGGACTAGCAAAGTCCTTCTTACAAAAACAAAATCAATATTTACAGGAGTGCGGAATAAAAACGATGGCATTTATTCCAGGAGACGCGGAAAAACGTGGTCCGTTATATGAAGGGTTACCAACGTTAGAAAAACATCGCAATATGCGCCCGCTTGAAGCGTACTTAGAACTTGTTCAAGATTGTGGTGTTGATAAAGTATTGATTGGAGATATAAGCGCAAGTTTGGAAAGTATGCAAGAAGTAGCTAGTGCGAGTAGGGGGATTATTCCATTGCGTTACAAATCATTTATAACTGATAAAGAAGTATTAAAAGTGGTGGAGCAAGTGCATACAAATAGACTAGATCCGGCTCGTGATGTTATTCGATCTGTAGAATCAAGGGAAGGAAATAGAGTGGTTTTACAGCCGATGCATACAATTGTAAGAAAGAAAGGCAGCATTACAATTGATAATGAATTGTACGGTAGATATGCAGGGGAGATGCAAGTTGCTACACATGATTTACCTGTAGATGAGAAAGTGAATGTTGTTGGAATGGTTGTGGAAGAGGACGTTTCTTTACTACCTTATATTGGCGCTGGAAAAATGTTTCAACTTTTTCTATGCGATAGAATAAAAGCTTGAATTAGCGCTATTTTGTAGGAAAACATTATCCGTAAAACGGATAATGTTTTTTGTTTTCTTTAAAAAAGTATTTGACGAATGAAATAAAATACCGTATTGTTTTGACTTGTAAATAAAAGTTCACCATAACAAAACAAAAAGGAGAGTTCAAAATGAATCAATATATTGGGAATTTAATTATTCGTATCGTGTTAGGAGTTACGTTCTTTGCACACGGTTTAGCAAAGTTTCAATCAGGTATCGATAATGTAGCAGGATGGTTTACAAGCATCGGTTTACCAGGTGGCCTTGCATACGGCGTAGCAACTGTAGAATTAGTTGGTGGTATATTATTAATTATCGGTTTAGGTGTACGATATGTAGGATTGTTATTCGCTCTTATTTTAGCTGGAGCTATCGTAAAGGTAAATGGAGCAGCAGGTTTATTAGGAGATGGAAAGAATCCAGGATATGAATTAGATCTTGCATTATTATCAATGGGTGCGTATTTATTCGTAGTAAAAGCAGAAGGATATGTAGATCGTTTCTTAAAAGAGAAAGTAATGAAAACGAAGTAAATTTTATTTATAAATTGTTGACTTGAAGAATTATTGTAACTATAATGATTACAACTAATGAATTACGAATGAAACAATTTAAATATTTTTTTACACAATGTGTAACTACATTGGTTACGTCTTGTGTAAAAATAAATAAACGGGAGGAAGTAATATGCCTAAATCAAATTTAGAAATTATTCAAAGCACGTATGAAGGATCAGCTTCTTCGAATGCAAAGCATTTAGCAGAAGCCCTCTCTGAAAAAGTGGAATGGACAGAGGCAGAAGGTTTCCCGTACGGCGGAACATATAAAGGCGTGGAAGCTATAATGAAAAATGTATTTAGCCGTTTAGGATCAGAATGGGATGATTATAAAGCAAGTGTAAATACATATCATGAAGTAAACGGAAAAGATGTAATTGTTGCTGAAGGTATGTATTCTGGAGTTTATAAAGAAACAGGAAAATCATTTGAAGCAGAATTTGTTCATGTATGGCAGCTTGAGAATGGAAAAATCGTGAAGTTTAAGCAGTATGTAGATAGTCATATTGTTAGGGAAGCGATGAAGAGCTAATGCTTTTTAAATGGATTGTAGGTATATGTATTACCATTATGGTAATCATCTCTTCTATAGTTGGCGGAAAGAAATTGCTTGCATATGTGGAAAAAGAAAATACAAATATTCAAACCGAGCGAGCGGCAAACGAAAAAGAGAAAAAAGCTGCAGAAGAAGCCCCGCAAATTAGTGAAGGTGAAATTATTTCTACTATGCATAAAATGGTGCATCAAAAGGTAAAATCCTCTGAAAAATGGGGATTTGTAGAGATGACAAAAAAGGAAATTTCTAATGTAAAAAGAGATATTGAAAATAGTACAGGTTTTCAATATAAAATGAAGTTATTTTCTATTATAAATAGATGGGAAAAAGGAGATTTTTCTCAAACTGTTGAGGAGCATAACTTTTTATGGAGCCTTCAAGGTGGAGATACTGGCAAGGCGACGGAACGTTTATCGCCAGAAGAGGAAAAGCAGTATATAAAAGAAATGAAGAGAAAATAAAAACATCGCCAACCCAGATGACGATGTTTTTTCATTAAGAATGTTTTCGCATTAAAGGTCTAACAGGCTGAACGGCAACAGTTTTAAAATGAGAAAATAAATAACATCCTGTTACAACGACAATTGTCCCTAAAATTTGTATCCACGTTAATTCTTCTCCGAGGAATATGAATGCTAAAATGGCTGTGAAAATTGGATTGAAGTTTAGAAAAATACCTGATGTAGTTGCGCCTAATTTTTGTACACCAATATTCCAAAATACCATACAAAGAACTGTCGAAATAAGCCCAGTATATAAAAGTGATGTGATGAAAGAAGTATTTATATTTGAAACAGTGAAGCTACCTATGTTAAACGGTAGTAATAAAATAACGCCGAAAATACCAGAGTACAACGTTGCCATAAGTGGTGTAGTTGTTTTTGTTGCCCATTTACTACAAACAGAATAGATTCCCCAAATACAAACTGCTGCAATCATCCATAAATCGCCACTATTAAAATGTAGTGAAAATAAAAGCGAGAAATCACCTTTTAATAGGACGAGGATAACCCCGAAGAATGAAAGAATCATGGATAGGATTTGGAGTGTATTTACTTTTTCTTTTAGAAATAATACTGAAAATAATGCAATTGAAATTGCATTCAAAGTAGAGATAAGACCTACATTCGTAGCGGATGTTTTTTCTAATGCTAAAAATTGAAAGATGTTAAAAAGAGCGACCCCTGAAATTCCCATCAATATTAACGGAAGTATTGCGGTACGTGGTGGAAGGATTTTCTTTTCTTTAAACCATACCATTGGTAATAAACAAACAATCGCAATCATCCATCTTAAATTTGTCAGTGTCATCGGCGATGCATGATCGACGAGTGATTTTCCAACGACGAAATTTCCTCCCCATAATAAGCTCGTTAGTAATAGTAAAAAGACGTAAAAATAAGGCATGATAAAATCCCCTTTTTTGTAATCAATACTTATTGTAAATAATTTTAGCATTTTTCTTTATTGTGTAATATATTCTTTTGTATAATGGTGAAAACTCGATAAAATCTTTATTTATGAATGGTATTTACGGAATGATATTCAGTTTTGTGTAAGGTATAAGGTGTTTTTTCGAATAATCATCGGTAAGAAAAAAGGGGGAATTGTAATGGAGTCGTCTGTTATTAAAGTGTTGGATGATTTGGATGTACAAATTTTAGATATATTGCAGAAGGAGTCACAAGTAAGTAATGCAGAGCTGGCACGTCGCGTTAATTTATCACCGGCTGCGATGCATGCAAGAATAAAAAGATTGGATGGGGAAGGTTTCATCGATAAGCAAGTCGCGATTTTAAATCAAGAAAAGCTTGGGTTTGATTTATTATGTTTTATTTTTATGAGTACGAATATTCATCAATTTGACAAGTTGGAAGTGTTGGAGAAAGAATTAGAATCGATGCCGGAAGTGTTAGAATGTCACTGTTTAACAGGAGAGTACGATTATTTATTAAAGGTTGCAAATCGTGATCGTAAAGAACTAGAGCAGTTTATTAGAAAGCTGAATAAGCTTGGTATTACAAGGATACAGACAAGTTTAGCACTTCGTGAAATTAAATATTCGACAGTATTGCCGATACGAAATGAGGAACCGAGCATCGATTAGATTGCTTGGTTTTTTGTTTGTATAAATTGATTGACGAGGAGAAAAGAGAGATGTATTATTATATAAAATTATGAATTAAAATTCATTTGAAGTTATAAATATTAATATCGAGGGCAAGGGGATGTAATATGAAAATCTGTAATGCGGTGACGAGTGATGTGAAAGAAATTTATAGTCTTATTGAGGTTTATGCAAAAGAGGGAGTTGTTTTACCGCGATCTCTTTTGTCTCTTTATCAATATTTGCAATGTTTATATGTTATGAAAGAGGACGAGAAAATTGTTGGAGTTGCTGGATTGCATGTATTGGGGGAAGATCTTGCAGAAATACGATCGTTAGTAGTTTCGCATACATATGCAGGAAAAGGGATAGGGCGTATGTTAGTGAACCATGTAATAAATGAAGCAGCGAAAATAAAAGTGAATAGAGTCATTTCTTTAACATATGAAACGGAATTTTTTCAAAAGTGCGGGTTTGATTTTGTGAATAGAGAGGCGTTACCAGAGAAAGTATGGATTGATTGTAGACATTGTCCAAAGGTTGATTATTGTGATGAAGTGGCGATGGTTCGGTATGTTGGGTGAAAGTTTCAGAGAGAGAAAAGTCCCACTATTATTTATGTAATAGTGGGCATCTATATTTTAGGGGAATTAAGAACTTGAATTCGTTTTTCGTACTGCAAAATTAAAAATGGGATTTTTAAGCTCATAGTTATAAGTAGAACCATCGACAAGCCCTACAACTTTATCATTATCATAAAGATCGAGCATAAATTGTGCCATTTGTTTTGCAGTGTGGAATTTTGGTACAACATTATCGTATTGGAATTCATCAATATCAAATGAACGTTTCGCAAATTCTGTTTCAGTTGCAGCAGGAGCTAAAACTTTTGCTTGCAGTTTTGCGCCTTGTTCTTTCAGTTCGTGAGACAGCCCTTCTGTAAAGGCACTTACATAAAATTTCGTAGCGCAATACGTAACAGCATCAGCAACAATCGTGTATCCGCCGCCAGATGAAACGTTAATAAGCTGTGTTCCATCAACCATTGAATAATCTCGAACGAAAAGAGAAGAGAGTATTGTTAGTGCTTCTATATTGACATGCAACATCGTCTCTATTTTATTTAAATTTTGTTCAGCAATTGAGGCGAAATTACCAAAACCTGCGTTGTTAATCCACGTTTCAATTTGAAAAGCTTGTAGGCTTTCATAAAGTTTATAAACATCTTCAGTCACAGATAAATCAGTTTTTCGAATGACAACATCCAACTCAGGATGCATTTCGTTAATTTTCAATTTTAATCCGTTTAATTCTTCTTGTCTTCGAGCTACAAGTACTAAATTTTTTCCGCGAGATGCAAATGCTAAAGCTGCTTCATAACCAATTCCGGAACTTGCGCCAGTAATAACCGTGTATTTCATATAAAATCCCCCTAAATTCAAATTCATTTATGGTTAGATTGTATTTGTTAGAGTATACTCTAAGTCAAATGTTTTTTATAAATTTGATTCGGTCATAAGATATATGAGGGTAAGCATATGGAGGGAGTTTGAGTATGTACACAATTAGCGAGGTAGCAAAATTATTAGGAGTGAGCACACATACACTACGCTATTATGAAAAGGAAAGTATATTAATTGCAAATCGTGATACAAATGGAAATCGACTTTACGAAGAGTCACATATAAAGTGGTTGCAGTTTGTAATGAAATTAAAACAAACGCAAATGCCAATAGCGAAAATAAGAGAATACGCTAGACTATATACAGAAGGGGAGCATACAACAGAAGCTCGTTTACAGCTTCTAGAAGATCATAGGAAATCTATTCAGATTCAAAGAGAAAACTTAGAAGTTACAGAGAAGATGCTCGAGAATAAAATTAGTGCATACAAAGGCTCATTGGAAAATAAATAGATGGTTGTTATGTGATGAAAAATGGATTTGATCTATGAGTATTTCATCATAGTGTACGGATAAATAAAAAAGAGCAGCTAGCAAAAGCTAACTGCTCCATTCAAGGGATCTCTCCAAGGGGGAGTGGAGAAAATATTATGTTACTAGCATTATTGACAGATTATTAGGAAATATACAAATCTGATGAAAGAAATTTTAAATAAACTTTCGGCATTGACAATTTTTAAAATGTTCATGTACAATACATATGAATGACATTCAGTCATTTTTATGTGACAGGATGCATTTAGCTTAGAAATGGAACAAATACAATGGTAAATGAGGATGATAGTTGTTTTTATATAGTATTGATGAAAGAGTATATTTTTTTAAAACAAAAATGACTGATAGTCAGTCATAAGAGGTGAGAGGTATGAAAAATAGAGCTTGGTTATATGTCATATTAACATGTATCTTTGAAATTTTTTGGGTGTTTGGTTTTAATACGGCTAATACTTGGTGGCATTGGATTATTATTTTAGGAGTTATCGCTGTTGATTTTCACTTCCTTTCTAAAGCGTGTGAACATCTTGCAACAGGAACTGTATATGCTATTTTCGCTGGAGCTGGTACGGTAGGTACTTTCTTAATGGATGTATTTCTTTTCGGTGGAAGTTTCAGCGCAGGCAAACTATTCTTCATTCTTATGGTAGTAGCCGGCGTTATCGGTTTAAAGTTAGCTGACAATAAAGAAGAAACTGTGGAAGGAGTTGCTTAAAAATGGGTTGGTTTTTCGTATTTTGTGCTGCAATTAGTGAAATAGTCGGTGTGATAGGACTTAAAATGTATAGTAAAGATAAGACATTAGCCAATGGTGCGATTTATATAGGTGGGTTTGCTACATCCTTCGCATTTTTGTATACTTCCTTCTTATTTTTACAAGTAAGTGTCGCATATGCGGTTTGGATTGGTATCGGAACAGCAGGTGCAGTTTTGTTAAACATGTTCTTGTTTGGTGAGTCGAAAAGTAAAGCGCGTATCATTAGTGTGTTTCTTATTGTATGTGGAGTGACAGGATTAAAGGCACTTTCTTAAAGATATACTGTATCTCCTAACAAGTCGTTAGGAGATTTTTATTATAAAAAGTGCACGATAATTGACAGTACAGCTAGTTATTTTATAAAATGAGTGACAGTCATTCAATACGCGTGTGAAAGGGTTTAGATGATGAATAAAAAAGAGAAAATTGTCTATGCAGCTATTGAAGTGTTTCAGGAAAAGGGCGTCGAAAAAACGAAGATTTCTGATATCGTGAAATTAGCTGGCATTGCGCAAGGAACTTTCTATTTATATTTTCCTTCTAAGCTATCTGTTATGCCTGCAATAGCAGAAGTGATGGTTGAAAAGATGATACTTGCAGTGAAAGAAAAAGTACAAAAAGATGTACCTTTTTCAAATAAAGTGGCACAAGTAATCGATGCGGTGTTTCACTTTATAGAGGAATATCGTGAAATACAAGCTTTAATGTATGCAGGTCTTGCATCTACGGAACATATAAAAGAATGGGAAGCTGTGTATGAGCCTCTTTATATGTGGCTAAGTGAATTTTTAAGTGGGGCGAAAGAAGCCGGTGAAATTCGTGATTCAGTT
The DNA here is from genome assembly GCF_022663675.1 of Bacillus cereus group sp. BfR-BA-01355. NCBI lineage: Bacteria > Bacillati > Bacillota > Bacilli > Caryophanales > Bacillaceae > Bacillus > Bacillus cereus group sp. BfR-BA-01355. The sequence goes on along the minus strand of NZ_JAKUFY010000072.1, from coordinate 12,742 downwards.
CACGCAGAGCGAACAGCGAAGTTATTTATTGCTCTTGTTGAATCAGCAGCGGAACAAGTTTATTTATATGATCATAAAGATGATGAGCAGGTCGAGCTACAAAAGGCAGAAGTACTAGATTTTTTAACACATGCACTACATATAAAGAAATAGTGAGATGAACCTGTCTGAAAAGGTAGGTTTATTTTTGAGGGGAAATGAATGATAGTCATTCACCTAATATTTATGTATGTGTGGAAGGATAGAGTGAAATTCTAATGAGTGGAGGCATCTCTACTCATGATTAGCCCACAAATAGCAGGATAAAGAAAAAGCTTCTTGGGCATTATTTTTTGAGAGGAGCTTACGGGAAGAGGTGTTAAAAAGTGAAGAAACCGATAAAAGAACAAAAGATGGTATTGGTCATTCTTTTGAGTAATATATTTATCGCTTTTTTAGGGATTGGATTAATCATTCCGGTTATGCCGTCCTTTATGAATGATATGGGTTTAACAGGGAAGACGATGGGATATCTCGTTGCAGTGTTTGCAATGGCCCAGCTCATTACTTCACCTATTACAGGCCGATGGGTTGACCTTTACGGTAGGAAGAAAATGATCATCATTGGATTATTTATTTTTGGTGTTTCAGAACTTCTTTTTGGATTAGGAAAAGATGTATGGACGCTTTATGTAGCAAGGGTATTAGGCGGAATTAGTGCTGCGTTTATTATGCCTGGTGTTACGGCATATGTTGCGGATATTACATCTATTCAGGAACGTCCAAAGGCGATGGGATACTTATCTGCGGCTATTAGTACTGGATTCATTATAGGGCCTGGAATCGGCGGATTTATTGCAGAATACGGTATACGTGTGCCGTTTTTCGTTGCAGCAGTAATTGCTTTTATAGCATGTGTGATTTCGATTTTTATTTTAAAAGAACCGTTAACGAAAGAAGAACTTGCAGAGATTTCTTCTAATACGAAAGAATCAAGTTTTATTGGTGATTTAAAGAAATCATTACATCCAATGTATGCAATTGCATTTATTATTGTATTTGTACTCGCATTCGGATTATCAGCGTATGAAACAGTGTTTAGCTTGTTCTCTGATCATAAATTTGGTTTCTCGCCGAAAGATATTGCAGCGATTATTACAATTAGTTCAATCTTTGGGGTAGTTGTACAGGTATTTATGTTTGGCAAATTGGTAGACATGTTCGGTGAGAAAGTATTAATCCAAATATGTTTAATTGTAGGGGCAGTATTAGCATTCGTCTCGACTGTAGTCTTTAATTATTGGATTGTACTTCTCGTTACTTGCTTCATTTTCTTAGCATTTGATTTACTTCGTCCAGCTTTAACGACGTTTTTATCAAAAGCAGCTGGAAAAGAGCAAGGATTCGTTGCTGGTATGAACTCGACTTATACGAGTTTAGGAAATATCGCAGGACCAGCGATGGGCGGAATATTATTTGATATGAATATTCATTATCCATATGCATTTTCAGGCGTTGTTTTAATAGTTGGTCTCGGCATTACATTTATGTGGAGAGAGAAACAGTTGGCTGAAAGTTTTGCGAAGTAATAAAACCCCTTACGACGGTAAGGGGTTTTTGTTTTATCCTGATTAAAGTTTCATTTTATAAACTTAACCCAAACCGTTTTAATTCAATAAAAATCCCCTCTAATTGCTTTCCTTTATCCGTTAATGTGTACTCTACACGAGGCGGAACTTCTGGATATACTTTTCTCGTTATAATGCCTTGGGATTCTAATTCTTTTAGTCGAAGCGATAATGTTTTTGGACTAATCCCATCCATTGATTTTTGTAAATCACTAAAGCGTAATGTTCCTTCGATAAGAAGATCACGAATGATTAAAAATGTCCATTTTGTACTAATTACATCAAGCGTTTTAGCGATAGGACAAGGTATGCCAGGTAAACCTTTCGTTAATTCAACTGGATCTATATTGTTCATGGAACTAGCCTCCATAAAATTTTTTTGGATGAATTTGCTTTATAGTATCACAAAACTATACTTTTGGTAACTATATGAAAAAAATATCACTACTTCCATAAAGGAAGTTAGTGTATATACAATAGTAATACGAAGCAAAAAGGATTTATATAAGGAGGTGGTGATTTCCATGGGGATAAAAAAGTTATTTGGATTTCTTAGTTTGTTTGTTATTTGTATTGTGCTTGTAGCATGTGGTGTGGAACAAAAAACTGAAGTTCAATTATTAAAAGAAATGCCAAAGCCAAAAGCAATGACAATTGATCCCTCACTAAGTAAAAAAGAAGCGACAGAAATGGTTCATGCGGCGCAGCGTTTTTATGCATTTTGGGATACAGGTAAGGAGGAACTTATTCCGCAGACTGTTACTAAAGATTTCTTCGATAATACATTGCCGAAAGGGCGACCACAAGGCATTGAAGGATTAAAGTTTGCAGCGCAAAATTTTCGTAAAGTTGTGCCTGATATACATTGCGAGATTGAAGACTTATTAGTTGTTGGTGATAAAGTAACAGCCCGTCTTTCTTTTACAGGAACACATAATGGTAAGAAAATTAATTTTTTTGCAATTGATATTTTACATGTGAAAGACGGAAAGATAACGGAAGATTGGCATTTAGAAGATAATCTTACACTACAGCAGCAACTCGGCTTAATAGCTGAAGAGTAGATCATATAGGGGAGAGGAAAGCGATGAAAAATATATTTATTATAAATGGACATGAAAAATACGGTACAAAGGAAGGACGATTAAATAAAACGTTAGTAGATTATATGGTTACTGTATTAGGCGAGAATCATCATGTGAAAACAACAACGATTCAAGATGGTTACAATATTAAAGAAGAACAAGATAAGTTTTTATGGGCTGATGTTGTGATTTATCAAACGCCGATTTACTGGTTTAGTGTACCGGGCTTATTTAAAACGTATATGGATGAAGTATATGAATACGGTTTGTTCTTTAAAGGTGCTGATGAATATGGAACAGGTGGTTTATTAAAAGAGAAAGAGTATATGTTCTCTACAACTTGGAATGCACCTGAAAAAGCATTTGGAGATAAGACGAAGTTCTTTGAAGGAGAAAGTTTAGAATCAGCGCTTAGTCATTTACACCGCGTGCAGAAGTTTCTCGGTATGAGTCCGTTAAAGAGTTTTGCTTGTTATGATGTGGTGAAGAATCCGGATATAGAGAAGTATTTATTGAACTTGAAAGATCACTTAGATGGAGTAATTAAATAATAGTTTATATTTGTATGTGAAGAAGGTACTACTAAGGATGTAGTACCTTCTCCTTTTATAAAAACTCACATTTTAATACGTGGATGGCTGTATCCATAACTTCGCAAAATTTGCCCAACCGAATGAATCAATTGTTACGTTTTTTAAAGAAGAAGGGTATGTTTTTCTTTTTAAAACGTGATAGTTAAATAAAATGATGTGTTCTGCTTGTAAAAACTCTTCAATCTCATACATGAGTTCATAACGCTTTTCTTTATTTTCTTCTAGTAAAAATGTATCTAGTAAACAGTTAATTTGTTTTTCGTAGTGCGGGTCCATGAACCGATTTACGAAGCAACTTTTATTTTTAAATACATTTAAGAATGCAATTTCATGATTGGCAGCAAAGACTTCTCCCATGAAAATAATATCAGCATGTTTATCAATAGAGCGATCCATATAATCTGAAACGGGAAATGGGTGAAGCTCTACTTGTATACCTAAACTTTCACATCGTTCTTTTAAGAAATATGCATCATTTGCACTATCTTTAAATGCGAAGAAGTAAATATGTATCGTTTCTCCATTATATGTACTCTTTTTCAAATACTCTTTTGCTTTTTCTAAAGAGTAGGATCTTCTTGTTGCAAGGCGGCTTCTATCAGGGAAAAAGCTTGATGCAGCAATTGTCCGTCTACCCTCTATGTTACGAAGTATCATTTCAACATCATATAGTTCTCTCCAAGCTTTTCGAAAGTAAATGTCGTGATGAGGACCAGGTTTTTTAAAGTTGAAGCTAGCATAAATACAACCTATTTCTTCTATTTGTATATCATGCCTTTCATTTTCCTCTTCGTTTGGTAGTTCATAATCAGCATCTATTTGCACATGGTCAGGAATACCCCAAAATTCAATACGGTCTAATAACGCGCGCTCTTTAAAATAATGGGTGAACGCTTCGAGTAGGATATTATCTTCAGAGTAATGAGCAAGTTTGAAAGGTCCAGTACCTATATAATGATGATTTTGAATACTCGTATCACGCGGTAAAATTGCGAGCTGCATTGAACTTACATAGTGTAAGAAAAATAAATTTGGTTTCGCTAAATGGAATCGAATTTGTAGTGGTGATGGCGTTTCAATTTGAACGATTTCTTCTGTTAACCATTCGAAAGGAGAGTGAACTTCTTTTAGTCTTTCAAATGAAAATTGCACATCTTTAGAAGTTAAAACTGTTTCGTTATGAAAATATACATCCTTTCGTAAATAAAAAGTCCACGTAAGCCCGTCTTCACTTAATTCCCACGTATGCGCAATGTGAGGCTCCATTTTTTCAGTAACATCGTTATAGACGACTAATGTATCAAAAATTTGACTGGTAAGATGGCTCTCTGTAGTTACAGCCACAAAAGCCGGATCTAATGGGAATATCTTTCTCGATGTAGGAATCTTTAATACGTCGTACATATCATTTGAAGGTTCGTATCCAAAATGATGATGTAGTTTATTTTCTATCTTTTTTTGAAGTGCGAGGGGGAGGGGTTCTTTTAAAAGAAGAAAGATATCTTTTAATTTTTCTTGCGCTAACAGTTCATCTGTATAGGACTCAATCGCTTCTACGAAATTATGTATAAATAGAATTTCCGTTTTATTTCCGCGGCCTCGCCCTGGAGTCCAGCTAATTAATTGCTCCTCGCTCATTTTCTTTAATAAAATCTTTACGTTTTTCGTACTGCAATATAAAACATCCGCTAATTCTTGTAAGCTATTTCGCATATGTTGTTGATCTTGTGCATGTAGTCTTAGTCTAATGTAATAGTCCATAATTTTCATATATACACTTCCTTCTATTATAAAAGGGGAAACTCTTTAGAATATTCTAACCTTTTTCTTCCTTTTTTTCAAAGTAAAATAAGTAAGCATAAGGAGGGGAAACAATGGGATTTTGGAGTATGCATCGAAATATAAAAATTAGAATTATAACATCGTTTTTAACACGTACTGTGTCCACGATGATTTTTCCATTTATGGCGATTTATTTTTCCATAAAGTTAGGTAGTGCGATTGCTGGTGCGTTACTACTTATTAATGTCATAGCTTCATTAGTAATTGGTTTATACGGTGGATATGTTGGAGACCGGCTTGGGCGTAAAAAGGTTATGATTATCGGTCAAAGTATACAAGTCATTTCCATTGCTTGTATGGGAGTTGCGAATTCGGATTACGTTGACTCACCGTGGTTAACATTTATCTTTATGCTAGTGAATAGTTTAGGATCGGGACTTATGAATCCTGCGACAGAAGCGATGTTAATTGATGTGAGTACACCTGAAAATCGAAAAGTGATGTACAGCATTAATTACTGGGCTATTAATTTATCGATTGCGATTGGAGCGATATTTGGAGGATTACTATTTGAAAACTATAGACTACAATTGTTTATCGTATTAACGCTTGTTGCCATTATGACTTTATATGTGATGGCTGTGTATATGGAAGAAGTGTATGTAGCACGAAAAACGATGGAGAAGAAAAATGTATTAAAAGATATGGCAGATAGTTATAAAGTCGTGATGAAAGATAAAGCATTTTTAATTTTTTGTGCAGCGAGTATATGTACATTATCGTTAGAGTTTCAAATTAATAATTATTTAGGGGTACGTTTGCAGAAGGAATTTGAAACGGTGCACTTTTTATTCGGGAATGGTTTTACGTTTGATTTAACAGGTATTCGCATGCTGAGCTGGATTTCTGCAGAGAATACAATTTTAGTTGTGTTATGTTCAGCACTTCTTATTAAAATGCTGAAAAGCTTCAACGATTTGAAAATCTTATATGTAGGCTTATTTATTTACACGATTGGATTTACAATACTCGGAACGAGCAATAGCTTATGGATTTTATTAATTGCAGGGCTTTTCCAAACAGTAGGCGAGATGATGTATGTGCCAGTGCGTCAATCTATTATGGCAGATATGGTGCCAAATGAGGCAAGAGGTTCTTATATGGCGATTAACGGAATGGTCTTTCAAGTGGCAAAAATGAACGGGGCATTAGGTGTTATGCTAGGTTCATTTATTGCATCTTGGGGTATGAGTGCTCTGTACTTTATCGTTGGTATGAGCAGTATTTTATTATTTATGAAGGCGATAGGGAAAGAGAAGTATGAGGGGGAGGTTTCTCAGATTGGATAAAACGATATGAAAAGCGATGCTAGAAATCGCTTTTCATATGGCTTTTAAAACGGATCAACTTCAGCTAAATCAGGATTGCTATTTGGGTTTGTTAATAAGACTTTCAGCTCACCTACTTCAGAGAGCGCAACGAGGATATAACCACTAATAAGGACGACGAGTCCGATGACCCTTAATGTTTGCAGTGTGATATCACGGCTATTGTTTTCGGAGTTGTCTTGGGGCGTTGAAGGTGGATTGTTATTCATAAATAGGGCTCCCATCTTTTGTATTTATATATGTGCGAAATCATTATTTAACTTATGGATAGGAATTATATAGTCATTTTCACTATATGAGAACTGCCTATGAAAAGTGATAAGGAATTTTTGGGCGAGAAAAGAGGGGAATCCAAAAGATTATTAAAACTGAACTTTTGGATTCCCCTCTTTTTATTTATCTTGCTATTTGTGGTGGTCGGATTTCCTGTAAACGACCAGTTGGTGAGGGCTAATGAATCAGTGGGGGGATGAATAAAACCCCACTGATTCATTATTTTCATGTAAATAAAAGGAGGTTAGTTAACCAAAGTAGTTATCCTAATATACGCAATGATTCTTTAATAAACGCCGGTATATCTTCTGGTTGTCTACTTGTGACTAGCTGGTTTTGGCATACGACAACCTCTGTGTCATGAAAGTTTCCGCCGGCGTTTTTTAAATCGACTTCAATAGATTTATATCCAGTGACATCACGTCCTTCAAGTGTTTGTGCAGTGATGAGTAGCTGAGGTCCGTGACAAATAGCGAAAACAGGTTTTTTTGCATCCATAAATGCTTTACTAAAGCGAACGAAACGCTCATCTGCACGAAGTATATCTGGAGAAAATCCACCGGGTATGAAGAGTGCATCAAAGTTTTCTGGAGAAACACCATCAATATTTTTATCAATTACGACTTCGCTTTTTTCTTGTTTACCGTGTACCGTTTTACCTTTTTCCATTTCAATAGTTGTTAATTCATATCCCTTCTGTTTAAAAGCTTCTACTGGCTCTGTGTATTCTGTGTCCTCGAAATAATCCGTTATTAAAATAGCAATTTTTTTACTCATTCTAATCCGCTCCTTACATTATATTATCGGTTCCAGAATCGTCCTTGGGCAATGCCTTCTATAAATGACTCAATTGAAGTGTTTGTTAAGTTGTAAACTCCTGCTCCATCCAGTTTAATCTTACTATGGTCCAAAGCATGAGGATTACTAAGAACATGAGCTATCGGTTTAAAATGTTTAAAAGTAGTTTCTGCAAATTCTAAAACAGGGGGGTGAATGACAGACTCACTACTAAACACTAATACTGCATCAAAAAGGGAGGAGTCTGTTGTTGTATAAGTATCAGTTACTTTAATGGAATCATTGAACTGATAAATTTTATTATCTATGATGCTATAGTTAATTCGGTGTTGTACAAAAGCTTGAATCCATTCGGACAGAAGTGAGACGCTTGGGTCACCATTTAATAGAATTGCAACATTTTTGGAATCAGATTTAAAAATAGTATTGGACATACTTAGTGCAGGTGATTTTGCATCTGAATTTACTTCGTGATTTTCCTTAGGTAAAGGAGCTCCAATAATGTTAGCGACTTCTTGTGCTAATTGACGATCGACGTGGTTTAAGAGAGCAATTACATTTGCCTTCACCATGTCTGATTTACACTTCCCAACTTCAAAGCAAAAAGCTTCTTTTATGTGCTGCTTTTCAATAGGGCTCATACTATTGTAGAAAAGTTTAGCCTGAGAATAAAAGTTAAGAAAGCTTTTACTGCGACCTCTAATTTTATGCCCATCAATCTTTTCTTGATAATGTTCATATCCTCCTTGTTCGGCTTGGACGGTTGCAGGTTGATTGTTATTTAATCCATTAGGATGATAGCTTGTTTGACCGCGATGAATCTGCATTTGATGCATACCATCACGTTGATTATTATGAAAAGGACATACGGGCTGATTGATAGGGATTTGATGGAAATTAGGGCCCCCTAAACGAGATAATTGTGTATCTGTATAGGAGAATAATCTTCCTTGCAGAAGAGGGTCATTTGAAAAATCAATACCTGGTACGACATGACCAGGGTGAAAAGCTACCTGCTCTGTTTCAGCAAAGAAGTTATCAACATTTTTGTTCAATGTCATTTTACCAACTAATTTTACGGGAACTTTTTCTTCTGGCCATAATTTCGTTGGATCTAAAATATCAAAATCAAATTTATGTTCATCTTCTTCTGGAATTAACTGTAATCCAAGTTCCCATTCAGGATAATCCCCTTTTTCAATTGCTTCGTATAAATCTTGACGATGAAAATCAGGATTTTTCCCAGCAATCTTTTGAGCTTCATCCCATACTAATGAATGAACCCCGAGGGTAGGTTTCCAGTGAAACTTTACGAAATGGGCTTTTCCTTCTGCGTTAATGAGTCGAAATGTGTGAACTCCAAAACCTTCCATCATTCGTAAACTACGCGGAATAGCTCGGTCGCTCATTTGCCACATGACCATATGAGTGGACTCAGGATTATGCGCAACAAAGTCCCAAAAGGTATCATGAGCGCTAGCTCCTTGAGGAATATCATTATGTGGTTCTGGTTTAACTGCATGGACAAAATCAGGAAATTTAATAGCATCTTGGATAAAGAATACTGGCATATTATTACCCACTAAATCATAGTTTCCTTCATCTGTATAAAATTTTGTGGCGAATCCGCGTACATCTCTTACTGTGTCGTTGGATCCTTTAGAACCTTGAACGGTTGAGAACCGTACAAATACAGGTGTTTTCTTTGAAGGATTAGTAAGAAAATCTGCTTTCGTATATGTTTCTAAAGATTCATAAAGCTGAAAATAACCATGAGCGCCAACCCCGCGTGCATGAACAATCCTTTCGGGAATTCGTTCGTGATCAAAATGGGTCATTTTCTCACGAAAGTGAAAATCCTCCATTAAGGTTGGGCCTCTTAAGCCCATCTTTAAAGAAAATTCATCTTCAGCTATTTTTACCCCTTGATTTGTTGTTAAAGCATGTTTGCATTGATTGTCAGTAACGTGATGCTTCAATTGTTCCGTTTTTTTATTCACAATATAGGCCCCTCCTTTACTCTGTTAATTAATAGATACCCTTTTTATTAGGTCGTAAACATGTATTATCGTTTTTGTATGTAAAAATCATAAAATATCGGTTGTTTCAGTGATTCTTGTTTGAGGAAGAAAAATAAAAAAGCCAAGGATAATTTATTTTCTCCTTGGCTTTTAAGATATTTCTTTTCGTTAAAACGAAGAAACGCGTTGCTTCGTTTTTGGTACAATAATCAATTTGATCCAGAGTAACCCGATAATCATAATGATAAGGCTATGTAAAATTTGTCCTGTAGCAATGAGTATAACAATTGAAAATACAATGAGTTGAATGCTTAGTAATATAAAGATTAAGCGAAGAAATTGATTCATTCGTTTCTCAGTATGGATTGGATATAATGCTACAATAATATTTCCCGAAAAATATTTCCACAGTGAACGAAGCTGCATAGAGATCATATATAGAACGATATAAGCGATAGCACCTTTTACGTATATGTTTGGTATAAAATATAAGGCGAAAGCACCGATCAATCCTAAGCGAATATATATACCGAAATAATCATTTCCACGTAAAAATGCTAGTGTATGTAAGTAGAAGAAAGTTGCTCGTTTTTTATGTAATAAAGGTTCAATCCAAGTTGTAAGCCATTTTCTTTTATTTACTTGCTTATTTAGTTGCGGAACATCGGTGAAGATGCTAGCAAATTGATAAAAACGAACGTTCATTTTTTCTTCTTGCTCGATTATGTAATCCCACGGTATTCGCTTTGTAGGCTGTTTTTTCGTATATAGAATTAGGAAAGCAAGTAGTAAGAGTAGTCCGCCCAATATGAGAACATTTGCGGAATAAAACAGCATGTAAATGATTAGGGCGTTACAAGTAATACGAATGATCAGCCATATATTTTTTTCGTGACTATCACGCCACATCCAATGTATGTACATGTTCCAAGCTTTCGTAATCATTAACGCGATAAAGATTGTACATAAAAAAGGTACAGTTAATTGCAATGATTGCATAGCAAGTGGTACGAGAATAAGGAACGTAAATAATAATGGAAAAAGCTGAATGATGTAATTGTATAGAAGAGATTTTTTGAAATAGGATGTTAATTTCTCTTCTAATGCAAGCAAATAGACAGCATCAGGTTTTTGAATAAATGTACGGATAGGGCATCTCGTTATAATGAATGTAAGTACAATCGTGATGAGTAGTAAAGATATTCCTTTAGAAGGAGATGTTTTTAGAAACTGAGCATAGTAGTATGCGCCAACGCATGAAATAAAGATAAAGCTATATAGTAAACCGTTAATCATACGTGCAAAGTATGTAATGATATTTTGAATATGTTGTTGGAAGCGACTGCTCCATAGCGATTCGATTGACATGTTTTTCACCTCTTTGTTCTATTATATATGTTTTACAAAAGAAAAAACGAGCAAATTGCGTTATGCAACTTGCCCGTTTTTCTTTTCGTTATTTTTTTTCTGATCACGATTCATTAATGGATAGAAAGCAAATCCAATTACGAATAAACCAATTCCGAGAAGGAACGTTTTTATATCGGATGCGCCGGTTTTAATAACCCATAGTGCGTAGCAAAGTGCGATCACTGCGACTATACCATCTGTAATTCTTGCCCGCATTTCATTTTTATATGTTTCACCAGTTGCGACTAGTTTTAACTGGAAGATTGGTGAAACGAGATATGGAATGAGGTAGGCCAGTGTTGATACGGTAATAACGAATGTATAAGCTTCCGCAATAGTTCCTGATAATGTTGAGAATAGGAATACTTGCGACATAATGTTTGTTAATCGTAATGAGTAAATTGGACTTCCTTTTTTATTTGTTTTCGTGAAGAAGGAAGGGAAGAAACCTTCTTTTGCTGCTTGATAAGGTACTTCTGAGCTTAATAAAATCCAGCCTAAGATAGAACCGAACAGGGAAGTAAGAGCAAGTAATGCCATAAGTTTCCCGCCGCCATGACCCATTGCAGCGTTTAGTGCATCTGCTAATGGACGTTCCGAAGCTTGTAATTTATCAACATGAAGTACACCCATTGTTAAAATTGTAATTCCTAAGTAAATCGCAACTGTAATAAGTAATCCCGCAACTGTTGCACGTTTTACCGTTTTTGGAGAAACAGCACGGTTTGATAAAAGAACGGCTGATTCAATTCCGATAAACGCCCAAAGCGTTGTAAGAGCAGCTAAATTTACTTGTGAAAGAAGACCATGTGATACACCTGATTTATCAATCATCGGCGTGTACCATTGTCCAAACTTAGAAGCTTCGAATGCAAATAACGTAACGACGATGAATAAAAGGAATCCAGTTACTTTCGTTGTTGTTGCTAAGAAGTTTAGCTTTCCAGCTCCGCTTACACCATTTGTTAATATAATATGAGTTCCCCAAAGTAAGATGGAACAAATCGTAAATGTAATTAGTTTTCCGACTTCTACGTTAAAAGAACCGATTGAAAATAGTGGTCGCGTATCTTTCATAATTGGGAAGAAGAGCGATAAATATCCCGCAAATGATGTAATGATGGCAACGTTACTTGCCCAGTTTGCAACCCAATATCCCCATACCATACTGAAGCCAGCCATTTTTTTCTTTTTTGGTGTTGAGAATAAAGCATATGCATGACTTTGTGGCCCTGTCGTTAAATCAGGACGACGAATTGCTAAATTACCGAAAACAAGAGCTAGCATTAAAACACCAAATCCTGTAGTTAACCAAGCTAAAGTGACACCGAGTGGGCTTGCTGTTTGTGCCAACGTACTTGGCACCATGAAAATACCAGCGCCAACCATGTTACCGACAACGAAAGCTGTTAGTACCCAAAAGCCCCATTTTTTTTGTTGCATAGAAAATACCTCCAAAGTTAGTATAACCAAGTCAAGCGAGGAGATATGTATGTCTTCTTAGTAGAGAAGAGAAGTCCCAAACAAAACAAAAAAAGCACGTAATCTGCCGCTACATGCTTTCTATCTTATAAGAAACCCACGACATATCTCTCGATAGCTCTCCACAAACGAAACGTTTGTGACAGTTCTGCACTTATTAAATGCAGACCCAGCAAGTGTGCATGGTGGACACGACTTACTTCGGCAACCATTCCTTTCTCATTTCTTCATCAATGCCACTACATCTCCTGAAATGATACTCTTAATGATTGCAACCTCTACCTCACCGAGATACGAATGAGG
>NZ_JAKUFY010000071.1:0-28619 GCF_022663675.1 Bacillus cereus group sp. BfR-BA-01355 | reverse complement strand
ATTATGTTTGTTAAAAACTTCATTATAGAAATCAACTACCATCTTTTTATTCTTTTCATTTTCTTTTACTTCTTTTGATACAGAAGCAACATTTTCGCTCTTAATTGAGTTCCCTTTGTTATTACCGGTGGAAGCTTGATATACCAAAGTCGAAACTACTCCTAAAATAAATACAGAAATAATTGTTATGATTAAACTTTTCTCTAATTTCATATATACCTACCTCTTCTACTTAAATAAGTTTTCTTCTATAAAAAGTTTGAAGAAGGAGAAACCTTCCCAAAAATGTAATGTCAGGGGTAATGTTAGGAATTTCATTTATCCTCCCCCTATACAAGGCATATTAGAAACGATTAACTCTAACTTAATACCTCATTAACAGTTGCACTGTCCACAATTTGTATAAACTTCTTAACCTTATCGTTCTCATCAAACTTATAAAGATGACAAAAATCTGCTACAAATGACTTCCCTGTAGCTTTATATGTTCCACTATATTTTCCATACACAATAACAGTATTGTTATTAAAAGCATAAATTTCATCTTTTGCACTATAGTTATCCCATTCCGTACCAAGACGTTCATGTACGTTCTTCACTACTTCATCTGGACCAATATAAGTACCCGCATATGGAAACCCAGCAGCTTCTGTCCAAGATACATTTTCACTTAAATACGTTTTGAACGCATCCAATTTCCCTTCGCCAGTTAACACATACGTTTCATGTAATAGCTTTTGATATTTATTCATATCATTAACCCCAAGGCATTTCTTTTGTTACAACTTTTGCACTTAATTCTAATACACCTTTATTTGCATAGCCTGGATATGCTGCATCAAGTCTTGCTACAAAATCTTTTGAAGTTTTACTTTCCTCAGAAGCTTGAATCGCAGTTCTTAGATAATCCATTGTCGCAGTAAGTGCTTGATTATTTAAGGATTTTTCAATTGATCCATGGCTAGGTACAATGATGTCAGCATGTAATGCTTGTAACACTTTCAAGTTTTCAATCCAAGCCTCCATTGCCGCTTTTGAGCTAGTATCAGCTAAGAATACATGGATTTCGTTAAATACATCAATACCACCAATTAATACTTTCAGCTCTTTATTAAATAAGCTAGTTCTGTAATGATCTAAGCCTACTAGTTCAAATGTTAACCCCTGAAAATCAATTGTTTTTTCTTTAAACACTTGAGGTAATACCACGTTATTCGGTGCATTTTCTCCAAGGGCGTCTTTCCAAACTTTTAATTTCCCTAAGACAGAATGAACGATATGTTCAACAGTAGACTCTGTTGCATACGCTATAGCTTCTGGGTAAACGGCTTTAATGCTCTCTAATCCAAAGTAGTAGTCTGGATCCCCATGAATAATAAAGATTTTATCTAGAGATAAGTTGTTTTTTTTCAGATACTCAACAATTTCTTTCGAATCAGATTGAGTAAATTTTGAGTTTATTAAAAATGCATGTCCTGCTTTCTCAACTAATGTTGCCGTGACCATAAAGCTTTTTTCGTCCGAACTAAACACCGTTAATTTCACATCTTTTTGATTTGTATCGATTGTTTTAAACATAGTATGTTATTCTCCTTTTATTAAAGTTATTAACTAATTATCATATTTTTATCTTGTTCCGATAAAATCTCCCACTCCCATTTATCTGAAAGTGTAATAGTACTGGCGAATATTCCGGAGATGAATGTCAGGTGGCCTAAGATAACATGTTTGCTACTATATCCTAAATTTTCTTAATATAAATTTTTAAAACTCGCTTCAATTTTACCTGGCGTCATTACGCCACCACCAATAGGAATAATTTGATTATCCTTTTGTAAAAGTAATGAAGGATAGCTATTAACACCAAGCTGTCGAACTTTATTGAAATCATTTTGGACATCTAATATTGTTTCTTGAGCGTTTAAACGTTCTAATACTTTTTCAGGGTCCAAACCATGCTCGATTGCAATTTTGCGATATGTTTCAGGATCACTCAGACTTTGGCCCTCATAATAAAACGCTTTTTGCATAGCCGAAGTGAATTCTAATAAACGGTCTGGCGCTAATGAGCGTAAAGCTGAAAAACCAATTGCAGCATCTTTCGAATTCATTTTAAAAGTCCCTTCCTCCACCAATTTTTGATAGGAAGGACCAAATTCAGCACCTGTAAGTTGATTAATTCTTTTATTTCCCTCTTCTATATATGAGAAGTTTTTCATTGGTAAATTATCTAAAAATAACCCTCCACATAAAACTGTTAATGGCACTTCAGTGTGGTTTTTGTAAAATCCTTTAATACTTTCTGAAAAACCATAGCACCATCCACAATATGCATCCCATACGTAAATAAGGTTATCTTGTTTCGTCTCCATTTAAATCTCCTACCTTTTTTTATTATCCAGCTCAACTAAATTTTTGGTTTATATAAGTACATCTTTTTATACCTTGTTCTTTTTTAGATACCTTACTATATTTCCCCAAAACTAATATTTCCAAAGAAAGATCCACCAAGGTTTTTAACAAAAGATAACGTTGCACCTTATTGCCCCGTAACAGAAAATACTAAAGCTTGGAATATGCATTGATTTGAATGTGTTAGTAACTTTCTACACCGGGTGGCAACGTATGGACCACCATCCTTAATTAAATATATAAATCATATTTTTAGCAGATATTAGTTGTAACTAAATTGTTTACATCTTTATGTAACTATTTTAGTTACAACTAATATAGAAGTCAATTCTTTTTTTCGAAAACATTAAATTTCTACATTAAGTTACAACCAATCCCACTCTTTACAAAAATATATCAACGTTTATTCAATTATATCAATCGTAACTCCGAATATATCAACGTTTCGACACAACATATCGATTTACCGACAAATTTCGAGCGCGCTATCTCCTAAACTAACAACCAATCCCACACCACGTCCACCTACAAAGAAAAAAGCACCAGGTCCCCCCTAGTGCTCTCCCTCTAAAACAAATGACAAGCCACCTCATGCCCCTTCTCAATCTCCACCATCTTCGGTACTTCCTGTGCGCATTTTTCAGTGGCGAATTTGCAGCGCGTTCTGAATTTGCAGCCGGATGGTGAGTTTAGTGGGCTTGGTACTTCTCCCTCTAGGATGATCCGTTCTTTTCCTATGTTTGTTGGATCTGGTTCTGGCATAGATGAGAGTAGTGCTTGTGTGTATGGATGTGCCGGTTTTGTGTATAGGTCTTCACTGTCGGCAATTTCTACTATGTTTCCTAAGTACATGACTCCGATTCTGTCTGATATGTGCCTTACCATAGATAGGTCATGTGCGATGAATAAGTATGTGACTCCTGTTTCTTCTTGGATGTCTTGCAGCATGTTTACGACTTGTGCTTGGACTGAGACATCGAGTGCTGAGATTGGTTCGTCACATAGGATAAAGTCTGGTTTTACAGATAGTGCGCGCGCGATGCTAATGCGCTGGCGCTGGCCTCCACTAAATTCGTGCGGGTAGCGATATAAATGTTCTTCTTTTAATCCTACCTTTTTCAGAAGGTCTAAAATGATTTCTTTTTGTTCTTCTTTTTCGTAGGAACCGTGAATGTTCATTGGTTCGCTAATAATTTGGAATACGTTCATTGCCGGGTTTAATGATGCGTATGGATCTTGGAAAATGATTTGCATTCTTTTTCGATATTCTTTTAGTTCACTTTCCTTTAAACTTGCGATATCTTTTCCGTCGAATAAAACGTTACCTGAAGTGACATCGTGTAAACGAATGATGCTTCTTCCTGTCGTTGATTTTCCGCAACCTGATTCTCCTACTAATCCGAATGTTTCACCTTTTTTAATGGTGAAGCTAAGGTCATCGACTGCTTTTAATTGCTCTGTTTTCCTGCCAAATAGTCCTTTTTTAATAGGAAAATACTTTTTTAAGTTCCGAACTTCAATTAAGTTTTCTTCATGCATGTGAATCACCTACTGTCTTATCGTTTAACCAGCACATGGAACGTCTTTTGTTTCCGATTTCAAAATATGGCGGACGTTCTTTTTCACAAATGTCCATCGCATGCGGGCAACGCTCTGCGAATGGGCAACCTTGTGGCGGGTTTAATAAGTTTGGCGTTACACCTTGAATAGGAGCGAGTCTTTCTTTTACGCCGTTCGCTATTTTTGGCAAAGAGTTTAATAGCCCTTTCGTATATGGATGATTCGGCGATTGGAAAATATCAAGTACAGGTCCTTCTTCCATAATAAGCCCGCCGTACATAACGATAACGCGCGTACAGTTTTGCGCGACGATTCCTAAGTCATGCGTAATAAGAAGTAACGCCATATTCGTTTCGTTCTTTAAGTTTTTCATTAAATCTAGTATTTGCGCCTGTATCGTTACATCAAGTGCAGTCGTCGGTTCGTCAGCAATAAGAAGGTCCGGATTACAAGACATCGCCATTGCGATTATAACCCGCTGCTTCATACCACCGCTTAGTTCATGCGGATATTGTTTTACCCTTTCTTCTGGTGACGAAAGGCCGACTTGTTTTAACAAGTTGATCGCGATCTGCTCTGCTTCTTTCTTTTTCACTTTTTGATGACGTATAATTACTTCCGTCATTTGTTTCCCAATTTTCACGACTGGATTTAGCGCTGACATTGGGTCTTGAGAGATAAGTGAAATTTGATTTCCTCTAATAGAACGTAATTCTTTTTCAGATTTAGAAAGTATGTTTTCATTATGAAAAAGGATTTCCCCTTCTTTCACTTTTCCTGGTGACGTAACGAGAGACATAACAGACTTCGCCATTACACTCTTTCCGCTTCCAGATTCCCCAACGATACCGACTACTTCTCCTTTATTTAAGCGAAATGTAACGCCGCGAACCGCTTCAACTTCGCCACTTTCTATGAAAAAAGAAGTCTTTAAATTTTTCACTTCTAGTAGTTTTTCAGACACGCTTCTCACTCCTTTCACTTAACACTTTAGTTTTCATGTCCGGCTCCTTTTGGTGCGAAAGCTTTCTTCAATGCTTCACCAATTACGTTAAAACTAAGTACCGTTAAAAGGATAAGGAATCCTGGGAAGAGTGTTAAATACCAAGCTTCACCAATATATCCTTGCGCATTGTTTAGCATGCTGCCCCAAGAAGAATCTGGTTCTCTAATACCTAAACCTAAGAAACTAAGTGATGATTCCATTAAAATCGATGTCGCAATTGTTAATGTCGCAGCGATAATAATGGTCGATAAAATGTTAGGAATGATATGTCTTACAATAATCATAAGTGATTTTTGTCCTGATACTTTTGCGTATAAAACGTACTCACGCTCTTTTACAGATAACGTTTCTGCCCTTACAATACGGGCGGTGTCCATCCATGTTAGTAATCCGATAATAAGAACTAACGTCGTAATTCCTGGTTTTAAATACGCATTTAATAGTAGCATTAAAAAGAATGATGGAATTGACATAAGTACTTCAACAACCCTCATTAAGAAGTTGTCTAACTTTCCGCCAAAATATCCGCTAATTGTTCCAACTGCGGTACCGATTGTAATAGAAACAACCATCGCAAGAAAACCGACCGCAAGTGAAACTCGTCCGCCATATAACGCTCTCGTTAAGTAATCTCTTCCGTAATCATCCGTTCCGAAAGGATGACTCATACTTGGTTCTTGTAAGCGATCTGGAATCGACATTTTGCTAGGATCGTACGGCGAGACGAATGCGAAAGTTGATGCGACCGTTAAAATCGCAAGTATAATAACTCCCATTGCAACAAACTTATTTTTCGTAAAGCTATGTTTTATCGTTTGAAATCTCCTATTATTCATTCCAAATCACCCCCTCATTCGAATGCGCGGATCTACTACGCCATATAAAATATCAGCAATTAAGTTACCGAGAATTAACATGAATGATGATAGTAATGTAATTGCCATGATAATCGGATAATCAAATCTAAAAATAGCATTTACCCCAAGTGAACCAAGACCCGGCCATGAAAATACTGTTTCCGTAATAAATGCTCCGCCTACTAAACTTGGAATCGATAATCCGAAAATTGTAATGATTGGTATTAATACATTTCGAAGTACGTGATTAAATAAAACCGTTTTCTTTGAAGCACCGTACGCATATTGAATTTGTACATATTCTTCTTCTAATTGCTGAATCGTACTTGAACGAATATATCTCATATAAACAGATACGTTTTGGAACGCTAACACCATACAAGGTAAAATGCCGTGTTGGACAATATCCCAGACGGAATCTTGACCGACTGTGCGCATACCCATGCTCGGAAGAAGGTTCAACTTTAAAGAGAATAAGTAAATTAATAGTAAAGCGAACCAAAAGACTGGCATTGAAATTCCCACATAAGAGATAAAGTTCACAATGCGATCAAAGATAGAATTCTTTTTCACACCTGTAAGTAGTCCAAGCGGGATTGCGATTACAAATGAGACGAGTAAAGACGATCCCATTAAGCCGATTGTCGCAGGTAACCTTTCTACAATAAGATCTAGAACAGGACGATGGTTTTGAAGTGAATAACCAAAGTTCCCTGTTAAAATATTTTTTAACCATAAAATATACTGCATATAAATTGGTTGATCTAGCCCTAAACTTGTGCGAATACGCTCAACATCAATTGGACTCATATTTGGCGTTACAAAGTTTCGAACCGGATCCCCCGGTGCTAGTTTTATTAATAGAAAAGAAATAATAGAAATAACAAATAAAAGCGGAATTGCATTTAAAAGCCTCTTCGCAATTACTTTATACACAAACTTCCCCCCTCAAGCTAAAGAAGCTGATTTCCACCAGCTTCTTTATTGTTTCTTATTTCACTTCATAAATCTTAGATAGATCTTCAAACATTGTGACAGGAATTGCTTTCGCTTCTTTTAATCCATCAAACTTTTTATCTACTGCAATAACTGCTTTCGGATACGCGATTGGTAGATAAGGTACGTCTTCTCTAGCTGTCTCTTGAATTTTATGGTATAGCTCTGCGCGTTTTGTTTTATCTGTCTCAACTGCAGCTTCTTCCCATAACTTATCGAAATCAGCGTTTTTATATCGTGCATAATTGTATTCAGCATTGCTTAAGAATAAGCTCTTATATGAATCTGGCTCAGGTCCCATTATGTAACCACCAAATGTAATGTCATATTCTTTATTCTCTTTATCTAAGCCTTTTTCACTTGCCGCACTAGCATCTAATGCATTTAGTTCAACTTCTAAGCCAACTTCTTTTAATTTTTGTTGTGTATATAACGCTAAGCTTTCCATAATTTTATTATTCGTTACATACATCACACGTACTTTTTCCTTATCTTTCACGCCAGCTTTTGCTAATAAATCTTTCGCTTCTTTTTTATCATACTTATAGTCTTTAATATCTTTCGCATAATACATAGCGTCTGGCGTTAAGATTGAATTTGCTGGTTCTGCAAATTCACCCGAAACGAATGCTGAGTTAATCATTTCTTTCTTATCTAACGCATGTGCAATTGCTTGGCGCACTTCTTTTTTCTTCATAAGATCAGTATTCATGTTATAAGATAAGTAGAATAATCTACCTTCAGGGAATGTCACCATTGAGAAGTTCCCAGTGCTATCTAGTTTCTTAAAGTCTTGCGGCTCAATCATCTTCATGTTGATTTGACCATTTTGCAGTGAAACATTTGCTGTATTACGGTCTTTTACAACGCGGTATACGATAGAGTCTAATTTAGCTTTCCCACCTACATAATCATCAAATCGATCTAATGCAACGTACTCATCTGATTTATACTCTTTAAACTTAAACGGCCCTGATCCTACAGGCTGTAAGTTTTTCTTACTCTTCGCTAAATCTGCTTCCCCTTCAAATACATGTTTCGGAATTGGGAAGAAATCATTCATCACACCTTCGAAAGATGCGCTTACTTGTGGTAAAACGAATTGAGTTGTTAACTCATCTACCTTTTTCACCTCAAGCGGCTTTCCTTTAAAAATAAAGTTTTCACGACTTGAGCTATTTTGCTTCTCATCCAAAATAGATTGGAATGTAAATGCTATATCGTCTGATGTAATTTTCTTACCATCATGCCATTTCAAATTATCTTTTAATTTCAATGTCCACGTTAATTGATCTTCTGAAGGCGTAAAGCTCTCAGCAAGAACAAACTTTTTCTTACCGTCTTCCATATGATATAGCGGCGCATATAAAGCTTGCTGCACAGTTAATGACACACGATCATTCGCATAAAGCGGATTCATCGTATCTGGGTTATCGCTAACACCAATCGTTAACGTTCCTCCATCTTTCGGAGTCCCTGATTTACTAGTGCCCGCTTGCTTCGAAGAATCTTTTTCCCCAGAACAAGCCGCTAATGCAATAAGTAGTATTAGAACAAATGGTAATGCAAATAACTTCTGTTTCATCTTTCGGCCCCCTCGAACTGTTTATACCCATAAGAAAACTCGGAATTAATCCCGAGTTTTCTTATAAGTTTTAAATTACCACTACCTGTATGTAAAGTCAAACTTTTTTGTAAATGTGGAAAGTTTGCAATCTACTAATACATTCTTGCCATAAAATATATTTATAAGGATGATAAAATAAAAAGACCACCAAAAGGCAGTCTCAAAACTCAATCTTACTCCCTACTCCTTGCTCCACCGCTCTCTCATACAAATACTTCGCAACGATAATATCCACTACTGCCAAACCAACTGATTTGAAAATAGTAATCTCTTCATTGCTTTCGCGGCCTGCTTTTTCCTCGCTTATAATTTGACCAAGTTCAGCGTGAATGGCGTTCGCTTTGAATAGACCTTCTTTTATCGGAACTTGGAGATCGCCTGTTTCGTCTAGTGCTGCTTCTTTTGATTCGACTACTACTTTGTTTGCGCTTGTGATGGCGTGAGATGGTAGTTCTTGCATGCTCGGTCTGAATGAGCCGACGGCGTTTACGTGGACGCCTTTTTGTAGTGTTTCTGAGAAGACTGGTGTGGATGCGTTCGTAGTTGTGACGATGATGTCTGCTTCGCTTATTGCTTCATTTGGATCTCTATAAACGTATGCTGGTTTACCTAATTTCTCTTGTATATATTGCGCAAATGCATACGCTTTTTCTTCTGTTCGATTGTATAAAATGACCTTTTCGATATCTCTAACTGCAAATATTGCTTCGGCAATCCCCTTTGCTTGTTCACCCGTGCCGATAATGCATAAAGTTTTTGCGTTATGACGAGCTAAATATTTTGTCGCTACTCCTGATAAGGCACCTGTTCGAATCATCGTTAAGTACGATCCTTCTAGAAGTGCGAGTGGTTCTCCCGTTTGAAAGTCTGATAGCATCACAATCCCATTGATTGTTTTCTTTCCTATCTGTTTATTTTGCGGGACTACCGTTACTATTTTTACTCCAAGTGCCTCAAGCCTTTCCGCTACTGAAGGCATAATTAATGCCGTATTTTTCTCGTTCGCAAATGGTAATGACCCCCTTATTGGTGTAATCGTTCTTTCTGCGGAAAATTCTTTTAAAGCAAGTGCCGCGTATTCAATAACTTCATTCATATTTACTAAGTTTCTTTGTTCGTTCGCGCTTATGACTAGCATATTTGTTCACCTCCTCCTCTTATCCCGTATTAACGGGCAGTAAGACTCCCATCTAAAAATTCGGTTGGACAAAGAAGTTACACGGGAGATCAACTGCCCGTAAAAACCCGATTGGTTCAACTAATAATCAGTGGGGAACCCCTCCACTGATTAAAGTTTCACTTTATCCTAACAAAAATCCTCGGTTCAAATCATCTCTCGGATCTACAACGAACTGATGAAATCCTGCAATAAATGCATTCCCCGTTACTTTCGGAACGACAGCTTTATATGTATCTACTAGGGTTACCGACAATACTTCTCCCTCGAATTTCCCATCAGTAATGCATTCGTGGACGAACATTTCTCCCTTTTGTAAGGCATCTTTTTCAAAAAGAGTTGCGATTCTCGCTGAAGTTCCTGTACCGCAAGGAGAACGGTCTACTTGCCCATCAGCAAAAATCGTCACATTTCGTAGCGTAGCGCCTTTTTCTTTCGGTTCATCTGAAAATATAACGCCGTATATTCCTTTCAAACCTTCTTCAAGTGGATGTTTCACTTCCATTTTACTCTCTATATAATGTTTAATTTTATTGCCCCACGTTTGAATAGCAGGCAAGTCTTTAAAATCAACTTTCAAACCAAATTCTTTACAATCTACAACAGCGTAAAATGCTCCTCCAAACGCAATATCTACTTGAAATTCATAGTTATCTATTTTAATAGGAACGTCTTTTTTGTATACAAATGAAGGAACATTTTCAAATGATACAGATTCTACTTCACTCCCGTTATATTTTGCATACGCAACAACTTCTCCGGCCGGGCTATCAATAATGAACTTTTGTTTTTCACCCTTTACTTCAAACATGCCTGTTTCAATTCCAACTGTAATGACAGCAATAATGCCATGACCACACATCGTACTCCATCCTTCATTGTGCATAAATAACACGCCAAAATCAGCATGAGCACTTGCTGGCGGTGTAATGATACAACCGTACATTCCGTGATGCCCTCTCGGTTCATACATCAGAACTTCACGAAGGTAATCCAAATGTTTCATACAGTATGCGCGTCTTTCCAACTGCGTTTCCCCTTTTATTTCTGGCACTCCGCCCGTAATAATTCGAAGCGGTTCCCCAGCTACGTGTGCATCAATCGTTGTATATATTTTACTAACCTTCATTTCTATCTCTCCCCTATACGTTGATACTATTTCCAACGCAAGTATCATGCCAAATCGTATAGCATTCCTTTTTTCAAATCCCCTGGACAATGTGTATTCTTTTTTCAACAAATTCATATACAACTGTCTACTTTTTTATACACGGCTTGGACGTTACGCTATAAAACACCTCGATAACTTTGCAATTTCACTGGTACACACATGTAGGATTCCTTTTATCATTATTATTTTCAATGTAAAGTTACTTCGCTCCCAAACATATACTGTTCAAAAGCAAAAAGGAAGTGATCCAATGTACTACGGAACAAAAGGCTGGTACGTAGCTGAACTAAAAAAATTAGGCGTACGCTATCATGAAGGACGAAAACTAGAAAGTTACCGCGGGCACATATTACGCAATTTATTAATTGCACAACAAGAGAAATTAAAAGAACAGTAATAGATTCTCCTATCACAATATCAACTTATCGCCGCCTACAAACTGCCAATCAATCACACATTAAACTACACTAAAAAGGTCACCCAAACGGGTGACCTTCCTTTCTTATTCACAAACAAGAATTTGTCTAGTAAATGACCCTTTTCTTGTAATACAGCGATCTGTAATTTCAAATCCTGCTTCATGGATCATGTCATCCATTGTCTCCATCGTTACAACGACTACCTTTTTAGCAATGCGGCGCGCACTTGAAAGAATGGAGAGCTGGTCTTCTGGTGTGGCATGCGTAAATAAGTCATACGGCATATCGATAATTGCAACGTCGTAGTTCTCAGTAATTTCTTCAATTGGTCCTTTTGTTACTGTTCCTTCAAATCCAAAATGTGCGATGTTTTTTCTCGTTCCAAGAACTACAAGTGGATTTATATCTCTACCAACGATATTAATCCCCATAGAAAGTGCTTCTACTACTACTGTTCCAATACCGCAGCACGGGTCAATTGCTCGTACTCCCTCTGGATTTGGTACAGCGATATTTGCAACTGATCTCGCAACACGTGTGCTAAGTGATGTCGAATAGCTATGCGGTTTTTTTATGTGATGATACCAAACTGGTTCGCTTTCTACATAGTGCCCGAAGTACCAGCGTCCTCCAAGAGGAACAATCCCGAATACACGCTCTGGATTACGAACATCCGCTTCTCCTTCGATATGCATGCCAAGGTCTCGTTCAATAAGACGTCTTTCTCCATATTCAATTTTATTCTCCCCAACGAGGTCATTGATTTTAACGAAAATAACTTTAAATGTCGCTCCCGCCAAATCAATTTGTTCCACTTGTTTTAAAATGCTTTCTAAGTCGTCCCCTTCATACATAACCTCAACGCGCTCTTTCATAAACGCACTTCTACTCGGGTCAATTTTTACATCACTTTTTAAAATATTAACGTGCGACTCCATTCCAAAGAACGAGCGCATTTCCAAGTAACATAAAGCACGCTCCTCCTCACGAAATGCATACGTATATATACAGGCAGGTGTTTTACTATGATTATTCAATCTATTATCATCCTCTATCGTTTAAAATTGTTATGATTACAATTACTCAATACTTTTCTTTTGTATATAAAATTAAATGATATCATATGCCGGAAATAAAGAGAAACGTTAATAAATAAAAGAGACTGCCAATGGCAATCTCTTATTATTTATTAACGGAAAGAAGACACGTTGTTACCCATTTCTTCATAGTAATCTAAAATACCTTGATAAATAGCTTCCGCTGCATTTTGTCTTTGCGCTGGTGTAGCTATTTTATCTGCATCACTTTTATTATCTACAAATGCTAATTCTGCTAATACAGCTGGCATTGTATTTTCTCTAATTACGTATAAATCGCCTTTTTTCACACCACGATCTTTTGTTCCCAGTGCATCTACAAGACGCTCTTGAATTTTTTCTGCTAGTAAACGACTTTCTGATACGTTAGGATTTGTTCCTCTTGCTGTCGCTGATTCATAGTAGAACGTTTCTGTACCTTGTCCATTTTTCTCTTCCGTGCCATTACCATGAATGCTTACAAAAATATCCCCATTATTTTTTTGAGCAAATTCTACACGTTTCTTTAAAGAATCAGAAGCACTTGTTCCTGGACGTGTATCATCTGTACGAGTGAATAACACAGTAAATGGTGTCTTTTTCTCAAATATCTTCTGTAATCGCAATGATACATCTAATACAGTTTCACTTTCTTTCTCATAATAACCTGGATTACCTGAATCAACTCCGCCATGACCTGGGTCAATGATAATCGCTTTTCCTTCTAAGAAGTTACCCTGCTTCACTGGATTTAATTGATTTTTATTAACCCATTGGAAACCAGCGCCCATGCGGATACGAATCCAGCTGCCGTTCTCTTCAATAACAGTTACTTGTTGTGCGCTATGTGTTCCCATTACTTTTGAAGAAGAAGAAGCTTCTGCATAAGTAGTGAATCCTTCATTAATAACTTCTGTTTTCTCTACTAAAGGTGTCCATTTATCACCTTTACTTGTTGCAATTTTGATCCATCCATCTCGTTCTTCTTTAATTTCAACCATTTGTGGATTATGCTGATTTGCACTAATCCCAGAACTTAATGATGGTGCGTGATATGTAATGAATTTTCTATCTATGTACATTTTCTTTGTTTCTACTGGACGATCACTATTCTTGCTAAATTTATCTGTTTGCG
The DNA here is from genome assembly GCF_022663675.1 of Bacillus cereus group sp. BfR-BA-01355. Taxonomy (NCBI): domain Bacteria; kingdom Bacillati; phylum Bacillota; class Bacilli; order Caryophanales; family Bacillaceae; genus Bacillus; species Bacillus cereus group sp. BfR-BA-01355. The sequence continues at coordinate 15,183 of NZ_JAKUFY010000071.1, read as the reverse complement.
CAGTAAGCTGAGCTGCTTGTTCACGCGTAATAGAATCATTCGGTTTCCAGCCATTCTCTGTACCTAAAGAAAGTTTTAATTCTACTAAAATATTAACTTCTTCTTTACCCCAATGATTCTCTAAATCAGCGAATTTTGTAGGAACTGGTCCTGTTACTTTGCTCTTCAGATTATATGCTCTTACAAGCATAGCTGCCATTTCAGCACGAGTTACTTTTCCTTCAGGATCAAATACTCCTGGTTCTCGCCCTTTAATAATATTCTCTTTTTCCATGGCTGCAATAAATGAAGCTGCCCAACTATTTTTTGCATCATTATAAGACGGCTTTGCATTTGGATCTACTTTAGCACCAATTGCTGTTGCGATAATCTTTGCTGCCTGGGCACGTGTTAAATTTCCGTATGGCATAAAGTTACCATCTGGCATACCGTTAATTACATTTCTCTCTACTAAATAATAAATTGCGTCTTTCGACCACGCACTATCTGAAACATCAGGAAATTTCTTCGTTTCTGCTAAACTACTAATTGGATGTGCTAGTAAATTTGCTGCTAATAAACCTGCGGCTATTGCTTTGTACTTCATGAAAAATAAATCTCCTCTCAAAACTTCATATTCATACAATTTTTTTAATCAAGCTAACTAAAACATATTAACTATTAATTAATTCCTTTCATAGTGTATAACATTATATATCTATAGTAAATACGTTTCCCGCCGTATAATAAAAATCGCATATATATAACTTATAATGAATGTATATAAAAAACTTTAATCAGCCCTCACCAATCGGGCTTTTACGGGCAGCCCAACCCCCACCTAACTTCTTTGCTTTCGCTGAATTTTGAGGTAGGGGTCTTACTGCCCGGCAAATAGCGGGCTAAAAAAGCGATTAGAACATCTCTCCTAATCGCTTCGCCAAATAAAAAGCTGATTAAAAATAATATTTTTAATCAGCTCTCTATTATCTATGAAATTATTCTTCAATTAAATTAGACATTACATATGCATACACTAATGCTTCTGTATGCGCAATAGAACTTTCATGTGTACGTTCAAATGCGTGAGAAGAATCAATACCCGCTCCAATTAACGCATGTTTCACATCAAATCCCGCACGAATCGCAGCTGATGCATCAGATGCGTAGTACGGATAAATATCTACTTTATATTCAATATGATTCGTTTTCGCAAGCTCTACTAAATGTTTACGTAAAGCGTAATGATACGGGCCGCTAGAGTCTTTTGCACAAATAGATACTGTATATTCATCAGATGTTTGTCCATCACCTAACGCTCCCATATCAACTGCTAAGTATTCAACAGTTTCTTCTGGAATATTAGAATTACCACCGTATCCAATCTCTTCATTATTAGAAATTAAGAAATGCGTCGTATATGGTAATGTTACGTTTTCATCTTGTAATCTTTTAATTAATTTTAATAAAATCGCAACACTTACTTTGTCATCTAAATGACGTGATTTTATGTATCCACTCTCTGTAATTTGAACGCGCGGATCAAATGAAACGAAGTCTCCTACTTCAATTCCTAATTCGCGTACTTCATCAGCTGAAAATACGCGCTCATCAATACGAACTTCAATATTTTTCTCATCGCGTTTTGCTTCACCTGCATCTTTATATACATGTACAGATGTTTGATGCATTAAAATCGTTCCTGTATACGTCTTGCCACTTGATGTTTCAATTTCGCAATATTCTCCTTCTACAGAGTTCCAGCGAAATCCACCAATCATAGAAAGACTCAGGCGACCATCAGGCTTAATTTCTTTCACCATCGCACCTAACGTATCAACGTGTGCCGTTAATAAGCGGTGCTGCGCATCATTCTTCCCTTTTACCGTTAAAATAAGAGCTCCCTTATTATTACGTTTCGTTTCTACGTTCCACTCACTGACATAGTTTTCAATGAAATTAATAATTTTTGCTGTATTTCCAGATGGACTTGGAATAGAGACAAGCTCCTTAATAAGTTCCATCGTTTCTCTCGCATGATGTGCCATTGTCGTTTCCTCCTCATTTTCTCTACTATTCAGTATACAAAATTCACCAGAAAACCTCTACTTATATAGCTTAATTTTCTAAATTGCAGTAAAATTCTTTTTAGTATACAAAAGGAGTCCTGAAATATGAATATATCAAAAAAATATATACACATTGCACTCATTTGGTTTTTAGCATCATTATTTTGTTTACAAATCTCTTATGCCATTCATACTACTACTTCTATTACAATTGGCTGGATATTAACAGCTATCATCTTCATTATTAGCTTCATTGCAACAAAAAAGCATAGCGTTACTCATTAACGCTATGCTTTTCCTATTAAACTATTCTTCCGAGACATCTAATAAATAAATCCCTCTTTCAAATCCACCACGCTCTATCTCTTTTTGCTTACGAAGGCGTTCTACATCTTCAATCGATGCACCTTCTGCACGTGCTAATGAGATGATAACTTCTAGCGCATCTGCAAGAGAATCTAGCGCATGTTCACGTTCTTTCATAGAAGCAAATTCTCGAATTTCTTCCGTTCCAATTTTCGCTAAAGCTTGTATGTATGCTTGACCTGTTAATTTTTGTGCGGTATACGTTTTTCCAGACATTAAAATCTTCTCTGGAACACGATCTCTTACTAACTTGTTATATGCTGACATCATTCATCCTCCTATATTTAATAACACCCGAGCTCTGCTTTATAGAAAAACCATTTTTTCTTCACGCATGCACTTAACATATCAATTCCTGATTCATGTGCTCTTACATGCGGAAAGAAATAGTGCTCTGAGTTTTCTTCCTTACCATATAGAGTTTGGTACTCATCTGGAATCGCTTCTTTTTTCACATCTTTTTCTTTCGTCACCCCACCAGAAAACGCAACACTTGGATGTCCCTCAAAAAATAACGCAGTCCGAACTGCCAAAGATGGTGTACTATGCAAAGCAGAATATGTAAGCAAAATAATAGTGATAACACCGATCATTCTCTTCATGTATTACTCCTTAAAAAAAAGTGCTAACACAATTATACTAAAATGTGTTAGCACTTTCTCCCCTTTATCCCGAATTAACGAGCTACTCATCAGTGAGGAATGGACAAACTTTATTCCCCTTTAAATGCTGGTAAACGTTTCTCTAAAAACGCAGCAATTCCTTCTTTATGATCCGCTGTTTGTCTCATTGCATATTGACCACGCTTTTCTAATTGCAATGTTTGCTCTAAATTAGAGCGATTTACTTCACATAAAATTTGCTTCGTTTGAATCATTGCTTTAATCGGTTTTTGTGACCATTCATTAATTTTTTGCTTCACAGCCGTTTGGAAATCTTCGCCGATTACTTCATCAATTAAGCCGATATCAAGCGCTTCTGTCGCTGATAATTTCTTACCTTCCCAAATAATTTGCTTCGTCATATTTTCACCGACGCGCTTTTGAAGGAAGAAATGACCGCCTCCATCTGGAATTAAAGCGATTCCAATAAAGTTCATTGCAATAACAGATGATATATCCGCCATTACATAATCAGCTGTTAACGCAATACTTAATCCAAGACCTGCAGTTGGTCCATGAATTGCACTAATAACAAGCTTCGGCATCGTATATAATGTCACGACAACTTCAGAAATGGTATTCATAATACCATCGAACTTACTTTCATCATTACTTGAAAGCATCGATTTAATATCCCCACCCGCAGAAAAACCACGGCCGTTCCCGCATAACACAACAATATGCGCAGAACTTTCCGCTACTTCTTTCAACTTTTGTAATAACTCTTTTAATGTTGGCTCATCTAACGCATTTAACACCTCTGGGCGATTGACCATAACCGTTGCAACGTGGCCTTCATATTTCACAACGACAGATTCTGTTTTACTTGTTATTTCCATTATATATACCCCTCTTTTCTCCATAAAGATTATACTTATATAATTATAGAAAACCACTGAAAAATCCTTCTTTTTTCTTAATTTTCTGTCTAATAATCTCGCAATTTGTACATATATCGTATAAAACATACAATTCCGTTGAAAAATATAGAAATTAAAGTCGGTTTATCCATGCTTTTCATCTATTTACCATTACAATGAAATGGTGTATTCTTAAGTTTGATAAAAAACAAATATTGAAATTCATTCGCCTTACTATGTAAAAAAGGCTTTATACCCATCTTTTGGGTGTTGTAATAAAGGAATGAAGAACTGGAGGAACATATGGTTACTAAGTTGAAACAAACGGATAACTACTTCCCACATTTCCTATTGCTATTCATTGTGTTTCAACCAATTTTAGATTTATTAACATCTTTTTCAATCTATATATTACACATGAGCGCAACAGTTGGAGTTGTAGTCCGTTTCGCCTTTATGCTTCTTGCATTAGGATACCTACTTCTTCATCACAAACAACAAGATGCGAAAAAGTACATCCTCTATTTATGTTTACTCGGAATCGCACTCGCAATCGGTCTTGTAAATAATATGATGGTTAAATCTCCAGTTTCATTTGGAGAAGAAGTTAAATTCATCTTAAAGAGCATATATCCAATTGTGCTACTGTTTGGATATATTATCGCCTTTAAAGAGCTAAAAAATAAAGAGTATGTATTTCATAAAATCATTACATATTTCTTATATGCAACTTTAATTTTAAGTATCACAATGATTGTCGCAATGCAAACTGGAACAGATTTCCCAAGCTATCCTCACTCAAAAATCGGTTCAAGAGGTTGGTTCTTCGCTGGAAATGATTTAAGTTCTCTTTTCGCCATTATGTTCCCAATCATTGTCTTATATTCGATACATAAAACAACTTCTTTCTCGAAAATATATTACTGGATTCCAACAATACTTGCGATGTATGCAAGTATTATGGTTGGAACGAAAGTCGGATATGGCGCAATTGTTATTACATTAGGCGTAGCACTTTTCTTCTCATTCATTGAATACATGATAAATCGTAAAAAAGAAGGAAAAGGATTTACACATATTGTAAATACCATTGTTGCCGCAGTTATACTAGGAGGTTTAATTGCTCTTACACCGCATACTCCTATCGCAAAAAATATGGGCATTCACATGCAAATATACGAATACAAAAAATCAGTACAAGAAGAGAAAGATCGAAAAGAAGGAAAAGTAATTAAAGAAGATCCAGAAGATGCAAAAAAACATGCAAAAGGTGAACTTACAGATTCTGAAGTGAAAAGTTTAATTTATAGTGATCGCGACAAATTCTTAAAAACATACAAACAATACTATAAAGACGCACCGCTTTCACAAAAACTATTCGGAATGGGTTACGCTGGTAACTACACAGATAAAATTAAATTAATTGAAATGGACTTCCATGACCTATTTTTCGCCTTTGGCATTGTCGGTTTCCTTATTTACCTACTACCACTTCTATACTTTGGTATTAAATTATTCATCCGCATGATCACAAACTTTAAGAAAATCATGAAAGTAAAGTATATGCTATTAGCGAGCACACTCGTTCTATCACTTGGCATTGGTTTTATGTCTGGCCACGTATTAACAGCGCCAGCCGTTAGTATTTTCTTCGTTGTTATACTCGCTTATATCATTGTTGATTTTGAAATTGAATAGAAAGAAGGTGCTACGAAATATTAGTAGCACCTTCTTTTTTATTTAATTAATGTTTTACGTACTCTAAGCTTTCTTTTGCAATATACGCTTCAGTTACAGTAGGATTATCTGAAATAACTTTAATCCACGCTTTTCCATTTATTATTTCTTCACCAGTAACTGTGACAACTACATTTGTATTCAAACGATACAGTCGCTCATTTGATATACTAGGATTCTTTTTCACTTCTACGTTATTCATCACACGTGCAAGTTTATACTTGTTGTATTCTTTTTTACCTAAATAAGAATCAAAACGGTTCATATGCCCCGCTACTTTTTTACCCCAGTTCGCATCAGATGCATATTTCGCATTTAAACCAGCAGCTTTATCACCTGTATATGTTGCTGTATAACGCCAATGTCCTGGATTTAAATATCCTTCATTCATGTATAATTTTGCTGCATGTTCAATACAATCTTCTTTTGAATTAAATGCTTCCCCGTTACCATATGGACTATCGTCTGTTGCTTTTAAACCAAATAAATTATTTTTATCTTTTGCAAGAGCGCTTGTTCCATAATAACTTTCATGGATTGCTAATGAATATAAGAATAATGCATTTACATTATACTTGCTTTCTACTTCTTTAAATTTCTTTCCTAAACCAATTAATGGAGAGTCTGGCTTAATCGATTTCACATAACTATCTAGTTGTTCAGCTGTATAATTTGTTTTCGAACGTAATGATAAATAATTGAAATATTGATAGAAAGTTTCATCTCCAAATGTTTTTCCATCTACACTATACATTTGCTGTCCTTGCTTCATGAAAGAAGGTGCCACACCATATCTAAATTCTGTATATCCAGGTGAACTTGTATTATATGTATAATATTTATGGTATAAATATCCATCTGATTTCACATAATAAGACGACTGTTTCATTTCATTTGTAGGAATTAAAGTAATTTCATTCTTCTTCACATAACCTGTCAAACCAGAAAGTTGAACTTTCACACGATCTTCGCCAATTTCTAACACTTTCAATTCTGTTCCATACTGAATATACGTATATACTGTTGACAAATTCTCATCATAAATATTAATGATGTTTTGCCCAGTTATTCTTTTCGCACTTGCAAAACCATCTTTAATCCATAAAAATTCGTTCTCGTATTTTACCGCATTCATACCTTTATTTTGAGCAGCCGTAACTGCCTCTTTATACGTATTATAGCGCTCTACTTCTTGCTCTGTTCCATTTTCTCTTACATTTGTCACAACATATTTCTTAGTTTCTACAGGATTGCTATTTCCGTTTTTTTCAATCGTCTGAAGCATGCGATCCAACATAGCTGAAGCCATCCCTCTTGTAGCTGATAAATGTGGTCTAAATGTATTATCTTCTGGATACCCTTTAATAATTTGAGTAGCCACCATAACTTGCACATGCTCTTTATAGTTAATACTATCTTTATCAGTAAAGGTAAGCGGACTTACAGCTACTTTAATATTTTTATAGTCTAACGCTCGCTTTACCATTATCGACATTTCTTCACGTGTAATCACATCATTTGGTGAGAATGTCTCGTTCGTACGACCATTAATAATTTTCGCTCCATATGCTCTACTTACACCATCATATAAACCGTAAGTCTTCGGCACATCCTCGAAATTCGAATCAGCTTTCGGTAAATTTAAAGCCCTTGCTATGAATGTAGCAAACTCTGCTCTTGTTACTAATTTATCAGGCGCATATACATTGTCTCCATACCCCATTAAAACTCCTTTAGTAATAAGTGAGCGCATATGCGTCTCAAACATATGTCCTGTAATATCATCATTTGCTGCATAACTTGAAATAGGAGTTAAAAGTAATGATCCCGTTAATGCCACTGCTGTTATACCTTTTGAAAAAGTCTTCAAGGTTATCCTCCTCGTAATCTACGAATTTATTATCACAAATTTGATTATATAATAATCACAATCATTTTAGCATAATAAATAGGAATTAAAATAAAACGTTTTTTAATTAGAATTTTCATTACATTCAAAACAAAATAAAAGACACTTTACTTTTTTAATAAAGTGCCTTTTTCCATATGATCAATGAGTTTCTTTGTTGCCTGTTTGCCTTGCAACCGAAGCTCATCTATTGTCAATTGTAACTCTTGCTGCACAGTTCCTTGTTGCATTAATTGCTTTTTCGCAATTTCATATAAATATTCAGCACTCCATTCGCCATCCACACTTCCTATAACTGGCTGATTCACTTGACTTAAAAACGAATCAATTTTCGGATCGTATGAAATCCCGACCATTGGAGTTTTGGCTACAGCAGAAAAAACTAGTGCATGAAGACGCATACCAATTAGTAATGAACATTGTGATAAAATGAATATTTTCTCGTCGATATCCATTTTATATGGAAGCATATACGTCTCTTCTCCCATTAAGTCTACTACTTCACGCGAAGCTTTTTGATCAAATGGCTCATGCATTGGAACAAATAGAATTTGGTATCCTTCTTGCTTTAATTTTTTTAATGCCGCAGCTAATTTTTTTATATAATCTTCTTTTGCATTCCAATAACGCACACTAACCGCGATTACTTTTCCATGTATCGAATGCTTTTGCAACCAATCCGATTGTTTTGTCCGTTTCCATGTTAAAACAGGATCTGGAACAATTTCAATATCGTTTTTTATACCAAGTCCTTTTAAATATAAAAACGAATCCTCATCTCGAACTGATACATAGGAAGCTTTTGACAAGTTCCATTTTACTAATAGACGATTATATCCTTTTGTAATTGGACCTATTCCTTGTGAATAAATATAATACGGCTTTTTTAATAATCGAGCGAGTCCCATAATACCCGTATAATATAGAATACTCTTCGTACTTGTCTGATCTTGAAGAAGGCTCCCGCCACCACTAATAACTCCATCACTGTTTTTGATCGCATGATAAACAGCTTTTATATCCCAGCGATCTACCGATTCTACACCATACATTTCCTTTGTATACTTAGAATCATTTGATAGTACTACTAGTTCTATATCCGGGTTCTCTTTACTTAACGATTCAATAATTGATTGTAGAATCGCCTCGTCTCCAACATTATAAAAACCATAATATCCTGATAAGACTAAACGCACCCTAAATCTCCTCCAAAACTAGGTAACCGTCTATTTCATCTAACATAAACTGGTACCCATTCCTTACCTAAACACTTAATACCCTACATAGTTTCCTCTTTATCAGCTCATATGAATTTTAATAAAAAATTAAATTTTTATATTTATCTTTTCAAAAATGGTATTTTTTTTATTGATATCCATTTTAATTTCAAAGCACATACACCATACAAAATGGTTGTAATACTTAATGCTATACCACTGAATAATAACGTCATAATTCTTGAAGATGTAACATCTATCACATTACATAGTTCATACAATCCTAGTCCGAAAATACATGCTATTGCTAGCACACCGAAAAAGTTTTTGAAATGAATAGAATAGGCAATATAGCTTCGAATATACAAATGATTTACAATACAAATCAATACGTAAGTAATTAATGTACTATACGCCGCTCCATCTATGCCAAACTTCTGCACTAACATAATGTTTAACACGACTTTCACACAACTCGCGCCAATAACAATCCATGCAGCTTGTGCAGAACGATTAATCCCCTGTAAAACACCTATTGATAATACCATAACCGCAGTAAAATACGAACTGCCAATCATAACTGTTAACATACTACTGCCTTTTACGTCTGTGAACAATCCGACATTTAACGGTACTGTTAATGCCATCAACCATACTGTTAATGGTGCTGTCAAAACATGCGCTAGTCGATTTGTATTTTGAATTGTTATTTTCGCCAAATTTATATCTCTTTTGGCCAATGCGGAAGTTAAGAGTGGTATTAACGGAAATACAATTGCACTTGCAAAAATAACAATTATTTGCGTGAATGCAAAACCGCGACTGTATATTCCAAATTGTTCTTGAATTTCTGTTGATGATCCTTGTAATACATGCGGTATTGTAAGCGAGTCTACTAAATTTAAAAGCGGCATTGATAAAGCTCCGATAGCGATTGGGATCGATACCCGCAATATCTTTTTGCCGTTTTCTCTTAAATCTCGGAGCGAATAGGAATTGCTTTTATTGTAGTATGGACTTCTATTATATTTTATACGCAAATATATAAGCGAACTAATGACTCCAAGAAAAGAGCCAACCATCGCACCACTAGTAATAACAGTATTACTCTTATCCCACGATACTAGTATGTAAGCAATTATTAACATAAAAAACACACGGACAAATTGCTCAATGACTTGTGATACTCCTGTTGGTTTCATATCACCGAAACCTTGGAAATACCCTCTATACACCGCCATGTATGGCGCAATGAGTAATGCTAATGAAGTAATAAGCAACGGCATTCTAGTTTCTTGTCCACCGAGCATATTTGCAATTTCAATAGAAAATAATACAATGACTAAACAGCCGAAAACGCCAAATGCTATCCCTATAATTGACGCTGATTTAAATAATTTCGCAATTTCCTTTTGCTTATTTTTTTCGTTCAACTCTGCAATTAGTTTCGAAATTGCAAGTGGAACTCCGGCTACCGATAATGTAAGAGCAATCATATATACAGGAAAAACAAGGCGGAAAATACCTAGCACTTCATCTCCTGCAATATTTTGTAATGGAATTTGAAAAAAACTACCAAGCAATTTCGACAAAAAAGTTGTAATGGTTAAAATTGCTGCTCCTTTTACAAATGTTTTATTCATATTTTTTCTCTTTTCTTTTATACATATACTCTCAAACATATTGTTTTAAACGATAGGGATTCACTTTATCCCATTGGTTATCATAACAAATTTATTATAGGTTGAATACTTGGTTTTTTTTTCAAAATAGAAAACAGAACCAATTCAAACCTATCTCTTCACAATCTTTTTCTAATTCCTTCCATTATATATGTACACATTATAACCGTTTCTGTTACGCAAAAAGAGCTCTTCCTCTCTATCACTGCGATACATATTACTAAAAACATTATAAGAATATCCCACAACTCTACATTATAATTTATGTAAAGTTGTGAGATATTCTAATTGCCATCTAAACACTTAAGATTTTCAATTGCTCTTTCTGTTCATCGCTTGCCATTACTACAATTGTTTTTTCAATACTTGGATGTACTTGCTCAAGCTTTACACTTGCCCCTACTTTATTTGATTGCTCAACAAAATTTAATAATGCCATAGCTCCTGATACATCCATATAACGCACATCTTTCATACGTAATACAACTGGTGACTTCACATCTTGTAAAGTAGAGAAAATACGATCTACTGATAGGAAAGAGAGCGGTCCTTGAATTGTATACGTTTCTTCTCTTTCTTTTACGATAGAAGTTTTACGTTCTTTACATTTCACCATATATATGATGAACGAAAGAATAATACCGAATGCAACGGCAATCATTAAATCGAACTTCACCGTTACAATCATCGTTACGAGCATAACAACGACATCACCTTTAGGAGCGACATGCATCTTTTTCATGCTTTCCCAATCGAACATTCCAATACCAGTTAAAATTAAAATACCTGATAATACAGCAAGTGGAATATATTGTACGACCGAACCAAGACCCATAATAAAAATAAATAAGATAACACTATGCATACATGCCGAAAGTGCCGTTTTACCACCACTTCTTATATTCACGATAGATCTTACAGTCGCACCTGCACCTGCTAATCCGCCAAACAATCCGCTCATCATATTACCGATACCTTGTCCAACAAGCTCTTTATTACTTTTATGACGCGTACCTGTCACATTATCCATTACGACCGATGTTAACAACGAGTCAATCGATCCTAATAAAGCAATACTAAGCGCTGGTAAAATAAGTGCTGCTATTCCTGTTCCACTTAAAGATGGAATATGAAGCGTAGGCATCGCTTCTGGAATGGTTCCAATCTTTTCAATTACTTTATTTAGTGAAAGATTTCCGATAATCGGTAACTTTACTGCAAGTCCTTCGAGTAGAGAAGAAAATAAAGGAAGCAAAGCTGTCACACCGACTAGTGCTACTAAACTAGACGGAATCGCCTTAATCCATTTGCCAGAAACAATCATTACAATAATCGTTAACACAACAAGTAGAAAACTATTTTGTACATGCTTTATTTCACCTAAAATAATGATTAATGCAATACCATTCATAAATCCTGAAACGACAGGATACGGAATATATCGAACGTAAGAACCGAGCTTACATACACCGAATAAAATTTGAAATAATCCTGCCATCATAAAGGCAATAAAACTTGCCTCTAACCCGTGCGTCGCAATAACTCCAGTTGCGATAACGGTAATTGGTCCAGTTGGCCCCGTTACTTGCCCAGGTGTCCCGCCAAATAACGCTGCGAATAAACCTGCAAAAATCGCACCATATAATCCAACAAGCGCTCCCTCAGACGTTCCTGTCGCGGCAATACCAAATGCAATCGCAAGTGGTAACGCAACAATCGCAACAGTAAATCCTGCTAAACATTCCTTTGCTATTTTTTGAAACATAAAAAAACCACCTTTGTATAAAGTCCATGTTCCATTGTACACCTAAAAAGATACATTCGTTAGCTCACTTTTTACATTCTCGTGACGTAAACGGATTTAATGAAAAGTTTCCCCCTTATCTTTGGAAACAATTGCAACTATGCTATAATGAACAAATTAAATCTTTTACTATATACTTGGAGGCACTATGCTAACTTTTGAAGAAAAATTATCGATTATTGAATCTTTCCCAGAACTAGAAAGAAAGAACGTATCATTAAAACGTGTAAACTTCCACTTTGAAGAAAGTCGTTTAGATAAAAAGAACGTTGTATTTCATTTACACCCAAATGGAAATGGATTTGTGTATGCAAGCGGTATTAAAGGTTACAAAACGGATGATAAAGGTATGGTTAACATCCGCGAGTTTTCAGCAGAAGAGTTACGTTCAGTAATTGAGAAATCAATTGACCTTCTATCACAAGAAGAAGTAGTAGCACCTGTAGAACCTGCGAAAGAAGAAGAATGGCAGAACGAAGATAGTCATATTCTTACTCTTATTTCAGAGGATGACATGTGGAACGTGTACGCTGGTGTAAACTTAGACGGTACATTCAACTCTTATCCAGAAGCTGCGGAATACCTTGATGAAGAAGGTTTTTCACGCAAATAAAAATAGAAAGTGGGTATCCCCCACTTTCTATTTTTTTGTCCCTTTCAATGACTCCCTCAGCACAAACTTCTGCAACTTCCCGCTCGCATTACGCGGAAGTTCATCTACAAATAAATAATGACGCGGACGCTTATAATCTGCTAATTCGTCACTTTCTTTGCAATACGTTTCTAAATCAGCTTCTGTTATTGTTTCATCTTTCTTCACAATAACTGCCACCACACGCTCTCCCCATAATTCATCTGGCTCACCAAGTACCGCCACATCTAATATACCGTGATGACTATGAAGGAAATCTTCAATTTCACGAGGGTAAATATTTACACCACCGCTAATTACCATATCATCAACGCGATCTGCAACGAATAAATAACCATCTTTATCGAAGTATCCTAAATCACCAGAATGATACCATCCTTTATACATCGATTTTTTATTTGCCTCTTCGCGATTATGATAGCCAGCCATCATAGTTGGGCCACGTAAAATAATTTCTCCCACCTCATAAGGAGGTAATACATCATCTGGTTCTGCCGGTGCCTCCTCGTTCGGTTTCACAATACGAACTTCGTGGCTAAAGCATGGCGTGCCTGCTGAACCAGCTTTCGTAATTTGATCCTCCTCTACGAGAAACGCAACAACTGGTCCCATTTCTGTCATTCCGTATATTTGAACAAGGTCAATATAAAGACGTTCTTTACATTCCTTCACTAACGCCGGCGCCATTGCCGCTCCGCCATATATACCAATTTTCATTGAAGTTAAATCATACTGAGTTAAATCTTTTTGCAACAACATATTCCACATCGTCGGTGCTGCAAAGAACGTCGTAATCTTTTCTTCTTGAATCGTATGTAATACTGTTTCTGTATCAAAATGATGCAAAATAACATTCTTCCCGCCAACTTGAATGCGTGGTATGATTCCGGCATTTAATTCACCACAGTGATATAAAGGCGCAACAACAAGCCCCACACTATCTCTATTATATTTTAGGAAATACGTACAAATCATACTATGCTCAGCCATTTCACGATGACGATGTAACACACCTTTCGGATGACCTGTCGTACCGCTCGTATAAAGCATAGAACAAAAGTCCATTTCATCAATTTCGATATTTACTTTCTCAGGAGATGCTGCATTCACTTTTTCATGGTAGGAACTTGCATAGGAAGGTTTATCGTTTTCTATAGACCAAAAAGATGTATTTGGAAAATCTCGTTCAATGATAGCAACAGTTGACTCAACTGCTTTTTCAAAGACAACGACTTTCGAGGATGCGTCCTGAAGAATATAAGATACTTCTTTCGCCTTTAAACGAAAGTTAATTGGGTTAAAAATCGCACCAATTTTCGCACAAGCTAAGTAAACGTTTACAAATTCATGGCAGTTATATAAGTAAACAGATACCGTATCTCCCTTTCTTACTCCGTCTTCTAATAAAGCGTGTGCCGTTTTATTTATTTGTTCGTCCCACTGTTTATATGTCCAGCGAATATTTTTTTCAGGTTCCACTAACGCCTCTTTATTCGGATACTTACCAACAGATAAATCAAAAATTCTCCCTATCGTCATGTACATGCCAACAATTTCCCCCTTTTCTCTTTCATAAATCTATCATTTCGTCCATAAGTAGACATTGTCCTTCAATGTTTTGACTAATTTTTCTGATTATTATCGACATAGTTTTACAACACGTGCAAACCTTTGATACATGAAATTATATTGGCGATTTTTCAAATATATCGACCGCAATTCAATTTATAGCAGCGATTTTTCGAATATATCGCCTTACTGACAAAAGCTGACAATATAAAAAAGAGAGTGTTCCGATTTGGAACACTCTCCTTCTTATACAAATAGCTCTTCTAAAATTTTCAGTTTATCTTCTGTATATTTTACAAAGCCATCGTTATATGATTTTGGATCTTTCGGATTTGCGAAGTGCGTAATTGCCCCCGTCTTCGGATGAACAAATTTACTTGATGCACCGCAACCAAGTCCGATAATTGATTGTACTTCTTCCATAATGACAATGTTGTAAATACTCTCTTGCGTCGGCATTGCATAACCAACGTTCTCTAAGTTACCTAAAATATTCTTTTGACGATATAGGTAATATGGTACGTAATTATGCTTTTGCGTCCACTCTTCTGCTTCGTGCATCATCGCTGTAATCTCTTCGCGACCTGCTACTTTATATTTACGTTTGTTTTGCGTCATTTCAGAAGCACGTTTAAATGATAACGTATGAACTGTTAATGATTCTGGCATTAACTTTT
>NZ_JAKUFY010000070.1:0-28720 GCF_022663675.1 Bacillus cereus group sp. BfR-BA-01355 | reverse complement strand
CACACCCGTTCCCATACCGAACACGGAAGTTAAGCTCTCTAGCGCCGATGGTAGTTGGGACCTTGTCCCTGTGAGAGTAGGACGTCGCCAAGCAACTAAAACACGAGTCATTTGACTCGTGTTTTTTTGTATTGTTAAAAAGAATGGGAAAGAAGTAATGGTAATACAAACACGTTGCCCAAGAGTTAATCATATTATATAAGAGATGGGTGTATATTTTTCTGGAAATTGTTAAGGATTAGAAGTATAAAATAGGTTCACTTAAATAGGGAGGGAAGGTTATGAAATTACAAAGTGAAGTTTGTATTGTTTGTGAGACAAAAAGAAAAGAAGGTATATATGTTTATAATAATTTAATATGTTATGAATGTGAAAAGGATATGGTGAACACAGAGACAGATGATCCAAAATATATACATTATTTAAAGCAACTTCGAAAATTAGAAGTATCATATTTTTAAATAGGCATATGCCTATTATTTTTTTTGTTCTGTATAATAGATGGAGAATGAATTATAAGGAAGAGATGTAGATGAATCAAAATCATATGCCTTTATATGAGGCGTTAATAGAGTTTAAAGAAAGAGGGTCGTTATCTTTTCATGTTCCAGGTCATAAGAATGGTTTAAACTTCCCTCAGAAGGCAATAAGAGAGTTTAAAGATATTCTATCTATTGATGTAACTGAGTTAGCAGGACTGGATGATTTGCATAGTCCGTTTGAATGTATAGATGAGGCACAACAATTATTGACTGAAGTGTATGGTACAAAGAGAAGTTATTTTTTAATTAATGGTTCAACAGTCGGGAACTTAGCAATGATTTTGTCTTGTTGCAGGGAACATGATATTGTTCTTGTACAAAGAAATTGTCATAAATCAATTATTAATGGTTTAAAACTAGCGGGAGCAAATCCCATTTTTTTAGATCCATGGATTGATGAAGCTTATAACGTACCAGTGGGAGTTCGTAATGAAATTATTAAGAAAGCAATTGGAAAATATCCAAATGCGAAAGCACTCATTTTAACGCATCCTAATTATTATGGTATGGGGATGGATTTAGAGGCAAGCATCGCTTTTGCACATGCACATAAAATCCCTGTTTTGGTAGATGAGGCACATGGGGCACATCTTTGTTTGGGAGAACCATTCCCAAAATCAGCGTTAACATATGGTGCAGATATTGTAGTTCATTCTGCACATAAAACATTACCCGCAATGACAATGGGTTCCTATTTACATATAAATAGTCACTTAGTAGACGAAGAGAAGGTTACTACTTATTTAAGTATGCTACAATCTAGTAGTCCATCGTATCCAATTATGGCTTCCTTGGATATAGCACGCTTTACAATGGCGCGTATAAAAGAAGAAGGACATGGTGAAATTGTTGAGTTTTTACGGAGATTTAAGGAACAGTTACGTTCTATTCCACAAATCGCCATTTTAGAATATCCGTTGCAAGACGAGCTAAAGGTTACCGTACAAACTCGTTGTCAGTTATCAGGGTACGAATTACAGTCCGTATTTGAAAATGTCGGTATATATACAGAGATGGCTGATCCGTACAATGTCCTATTTATTTTACCCCTGCAAGTAAATGAGGAGTATATGAAGGTTATAGAGATGATCCGAGTAGCATTGCAACATTATGACGTGAAAGACAAGAGGGAATCTATTCGTTATACTTATAAAGGTGAATTCTCTCCTTTGCCGTATACGTATAAACAACTAGAAGGATATGGAACAAAGATAGTATCTATAGAAGAGGCTGTTGGAATGATAGCGGCGGAAATGGTAATTCCGTATCCACCTGGAATTCCATTGGTTATGTATGGAGAGAGAATTACTTCAGAGCATAAAGAGCAAATTATGTATTTAGAGAGAGCAGGAGCTCGTTTTCAAGGTAATACGAAATATATGAAAGTGTATGATATAGAAAGTAGGTTTTAGGATGAAGGGATTATTTGTAACAATTGAGGGTCCAGAAGGTTCAGGTAAAACAACGTTAATTAAAAGCTTATTACCATATTTTGAACAAAAAGCACAAAAGGTAATGGCGACAAGGGAACCAGGTGGTATTGCAATTTCTGAGGACATTAGGACGATTTTACATAAACAAGAATATACGATGATGGAAGCACGTACAGAAGCGCTTCTTTATGCTGCTGCGCGCAGACAGCATTTAGTAGAAAAAGTTATGCCAGCACTTAATGAGAACTATCTCGTGCTATGTGATCGTTTTATAGATAGTTCTTTAGCATATCAAGGCTATGCAAGAGGGTTGGGTATGGATAAGGTATTTGAAATAAATCGTTTCGCAACAGAGGACTGTATGCCTAGTTTAACAATTTATCTAGACATTGAGCCTGAGGTTGGTTTGGCTCGAATTGAAAAAGATGCAGGACGTGAAGTAAATCGACTAGATATGGAAGATATCTCTTTCCATAAACGTGTGCGCGAAGGGTATTTACAAGTTGTAGAACGTTTCTCGGATCGTATTGTATTGGTAAATGCTGATCAGCCGATGGAAAAACTTATAGAAGAAGTTGTTCAGATTATAGAAGATAAATTGTTATAATAGAAGGAAAGAATGAAATAAGTGAGGTATGCATTATGATGAAGACGTGGGAGCAGCTTTCTGCTATACAACCCATCGGTGTAAAAATGTTGATGAATAGCATTGCAAAAGAGCGTATATCCCACGCTTACTTGTTAGAGGGAGGGAAAGGTACGGGAAAGTTTGCGACAGCAATTCAAATGGCAAAGAGTTTCCTCTGTTCTCAGCGGAATGGAGTAGAGCCCTGCCATGTATGCACAAATTGTAAGCGAATTGATTCAGGTAACCACCCTAACTTACATATTGTAAAACCAGACGGATTATCTATTAAGAAGCAGCAAATTCATGATTTACAAGAAGAGTTTTCAAAAACAGGATTAGAGGCAAATAAAAAATTATATATTATTGAGCACGCAGATCGTATGACAGCAAATGCGGCAAATACACTTTTGAAATTTTTAGAAGAACCAAGTAGTGATACAACCGCTATTTTAATTACTGAACAAAGTCATCAAATTTTAAATACGATTTTATCTCGCTGCCAAGTTGTTACGTTTAGACCGTTACCTACGGAATCTTTAATTAGAAGATTACAGGAAGAAGGTATTACAGCATCTTTATCGACACTTGCTGCTCAACTCACAAATAGTTTTGATGAAGCTTTAGCTTTATGTAGTGATGAATGGTTTGCACAAGCACGAGCTTTAGTGATAAAATTATGTGAAGCGCTCGAAAAAGATAAAACCGCTATTTTTTTTGTACAAGAAAAATGGGGAAAACACTTTGGAGAGAAAGAACAATTACAACAAGGTTTAGATATGTTACTCCTTATTTATAAGGATTTACTATATGTTCAACTTGGAGAAGAAGATCGTCTTGTTTTTCATGAGCAGAAAGAGATGTTTGAATCGTTTTCCTATGCTCAGAAGCGCATTGTATCAGCTCTCTTTAATATATTAGAGGCAAAAAATAGAATCAACGCTAATGTAAATGCGCAGCTTGTGTTCGAACAGTTAGTGTTGCGGTTGCAGGAGGGATGACCGTTTTGTATGAT
The DNA here is from genome assembly GCF_022663675.1 of Bacillus cereus group sp. BfR-BA-01355. NCBI lineage: Bacteria > Bacillati > Bacillota > Bacilli > Caryophanales > Bacillaceae > Bacillus > Bacillus cereus group sp. BfR-BA-01355. Next base: position 25,105 of record NZ_JAKUFY010000070.1, on the reverse strand, counting down.
GTAGTAGGTGTTCGCTTTAAGAAGGCCGGAAAGGTATATTACTTTGATCCAAATCAGTTCGATATCTCTGAAAATGAGTTTGTCATTGTAGAAACGGTAAGAGGTATTGAATACGGAAAAGTAGTTATTACCAAAAAGCAAGTTGATGAAAACGACGTTGTATTACCGCTAAAAAAGGTTATTCGTATTGCAAATGAAAATGATCGTACCATTGTTGAAGAGAACAAACATGCTGCAAAAGAAGCATATCAAGTCTGTCAACAAAAGGTAGTAGAGCATAATCTTGATATGAAACTTGTAGATGTAGAGTATACATTCGATCGTAATAAGATTATTTTCTATTTTACTGCGGATGGTCGGATCGATTTCCGCGAACTAGTGAAGGACTTAGCGGCAATTTTTAGAACAAGAATTGAACTAAGACAAATTGGTGTTCGTGATGAAGCGAAGATGCTAGGTGGTATTGGTCCATGTGGTCGTATGCTTTGTTGTTCTACTTTTTTAGGAGATTTTGAACCTGTATCCATCAAAATGGCAAAGGATCAAAATTTATCATTAAATCCTGCAAAAATCTCTGGTTTATGTGGTCGCTTAATGTGTTGCTTAAAATATGAGAATGATGAATATGAGGCAGCAAAGGAACAACTTCCTGATTTAGATCAACGTATACAAACCCCGCATGGTACTGGCCGTGTTATCGGATTAAATATTTTAGAAAGATTAATTCAAGTGGAACTAGTAGACAAGGAACGGATAGTAGAATATACGTTAGATGAGTTAGTGAATAAAGGGGTCGTTTCGAGTCAAACCACAGATTAATGAGGTGGGTGCTTGTGGAGAAAAAAGATATTTTTGAATCGGTTTCTAGTATGGAAGAGCAAATTGGACATTTATACAAACAGTTGGGAGAGTTAAAACAGCATCTTGCAGAGTTGTTGGAAGAAAACCAGCATATAAAAATGGAAAATAACAATTTGCGACGCCGTTTTGAAGAAGTGCAGAATAAAGAAAAACAAAAACCTCAAAAACGTAAAGAAGTGAAGCCGAAAACAGATATTGGTGAGGGCTATGACAATTTAGCGAGACTGTATCAAGAAGGTTTTCATATTTGCAATCTACATTATGGAAGTGTACGTAAAGAGGGAGATTGTTTGTTCTGTCTGTCATTCTTAAATAAAAAGTGAAATTACCTTTCCAATTATAATTGGAAAGGTAATTTTTTATACATGAAATAGGGTAGGTTAAGGGTAAGAAAAGGAGCAGTATATGAATTTATATGAAGATGAACGTTTAGATTACTTATTAGCGCAAGACATGAAGATTATACAAAGCCCATCAGTATTTAATTTTTCTTTAGATGCGGTTTTACTTGCAGATTTCGCATGGGTACCAATTCAAAAGGGGAATTTACTTGATTTGTGTACAGGTAACGCGGTTGTCCCCCTTTTATTAAGTACAAGAACAAAAGGAAAGATTACTGGTGTGGAAATTCAAGAACGCTTATATGATATGGGAGTAAGAAGTGTTCAATATAATGGGCTGGAAGAAAGAATTCACCTCATACATGGAGATTTGAAAGATATGCCAGAGAAACTCGGGCGTCACCAATATGATGTTGTTACATGTAATCCACCATATTTTCAAACACCTCAAACTTCAGAGAAAAATATGAATGAACATTTAGCGATAGCTCGTCATGAAATTATGTGTACATTAGAAGATGTTGTATCTGCAAGTAGTCAGTTAGTAAAACAAGGCGGGAAAGTAGCATTTGTACATCGTCCAGGACGATTACTCGACATCGTCACATTAATGCGTAAATATAAAATTGAACCAAAGCGTGTGCGATTTGTTTATCCTAAGGTTGGAAAAGAAGCAAATACATTGTTAATTGAAGGAATTAAGGATGGGAATGCAGATTTGAAAATTTTACCACCCCTCGTTGTGTATGAGAACAATAACGAATATACAAAGGAGATACGTTCAATTTTATATGGAGAAGAATAAGCATTTTTTTTATGTGGTAGAGTGCTCTGATGGAAGTTATTATGCTGGATATACAAACCATATCGAAAAACGAATTCAGACTCATAATAGCGGCAAAGGAGCTAGGTATACACGCGTCAGGCGTCCTGTCGTTTTAAAATATGTAGAGACCCACGATGATAAGCGTACAGCTATGCAAGCGGAGTATTATTTTAAGCAATTAACGAGAAAACAAAAAGAGGCATATATGCAAAAAGGAGAACGCTATGTGGCAACAAAAAAGCTTTCAACAAAATGAAAAGGGAGTTTTATATTTAGTACCAACTCCTATTGGAAATCTAGAAGATATGACATTTCGTGCAATCCGAATTTTAAAAGAAGTTGATTTAATTGCTGCTGAAGATACGAGACAAACGAAAAAACTTTGTAATTATTTTGAAATTGAAACACCTGTCACGAGTTATCATGAGCATAATAAAGAAGTAAGTGGGAAGAAAATATTAGAGAAATTAGAGGATGGAAAGAATGTAGCACTTGTTAGTGACGCTGGTATGCCGTGTATTTCTGATCCAGGTTACGATATTGTTGTTGAGGCAGTAGCTGAGCAATATCATGTAATTCCGCTTCCTGGAGCAAATGCAGCCCTTACAGCATTAATTGCATCTGGTCTTGAAACAAAGCAGTTTTATTTCTATGGTTTCTTGCAGAGAAATAAAAAGGAACGAAAGATGGAGTTAGAAAAGCTTCGTTATGTACAAACTACAATGATGTTTTATGAAGCGCCTCATCGTTTAGATGATACTTTAATTTCGATGCAGGAAGTGTTGGGAAATAGAGAGATTGTATTATGTCGGGAGTTAACGAAAAAATTTGAGGAATTTATTCGAGGAACAGTCGAAGAAGCAATTGAGTGGACGAAGCAAAATGAGGTACGTGGTGAGTTTTGTATTTTAGTAGCTGGTTCGACAGAAGAACCTGCTCCAGAAGAACAATGGTGGGAATCTCTTTCAGTATATGATCATATTGAACATTATATAAATGAAAAAGGTATGAATTCAAAAGAAGCGATTAAAACAGTCGCTAAAGATCGAGATTTGTCGAAAAGAGATGTATATCAAATCTATCATGTCGATAAAAAATAAGCTTCTCATAATTGAGAAGCTTATTTTGCTGTTTCGATATAATCTTGAAGTTCGTTTAAGATTTGCTCAGCGCCTTCTTTGCTTAAGATGATTTTACCTTCAGCTAAAGAAAGGTTACCGTCAGATACTTCACCAGTTACTTGGCAAGTCATGTTTGGTTTATATTTTTTTAAGATGATTTTCTCGTCATCAACATAGATTTCAAGAGCATCCTTTTCTGCAATACCTAAAGTACGGCGTAATTCGATTGGAATTACTACACGACCTAATTCATCAACTTTACGAACAATACCAGTAGATTTCATAATTTTTTTCCTCCTAAATAAATAGTTTATAAGTTTCGAGTCTATTTTTAGATTCGTCATTTTTCGACAAAATACCCTATGGACATATGATACCAATCATTTACATTTCCGTCAATTCTTAAATTCTATATTTTTTAAAAAGATTTATAGATTTCTTATTTCTTATATATAATAGATTGAGAGGAAATTCCACAATTATTTACATTGTTTTCTGAAAAATTAACAAATTTTAAGTGGAGATTGTATATTTTTTTGGAATATGAGCAATAGATGATAAAGATATCGAGCATTAAGAACCCAAATTCAAAATTAGGTTGGGGTAAAGAAGATAAGTGAGATTCGGGCTGCTCGTAAAAGCCCGATTGATGTGGGCTAATAATCAGTGGGGATGAACAAAAACCCCGCTGATTAAAGTTTCACTTTATATATGAGTTTTTGATATACTGTTTATAAATACATATGAGGTTATTCGGGAGGTCCAAAACAATGACAGAGGAAAATAAGTCCTTTTATATTACTACCCCAATTTATTATCCAAGTGGAAAATTACACATTGGACATGCTTATACGACAGTAGCAGGAGATGCAATGGCACGATATAAGCGTATGCAAGGATACAATGTTCATTATTTAACAGGAACTGATGAGCATGGACAGAAAATCCAAAAAAAAGCAGAAGAATTAAATATTACACCACAAGCATATGTGGATAATATTGTTGCAGGAATTAAAGAACTTTGGGAGAAGATGGATATCTCTTATGATGATTTTATTCGTACAACTGAAGATCGTCATAAAGATGTTGTTGAAAAAATCTTTAAGCAACTAGTAGATCAAGGTGATATTTATCTTGATGAATATGAAGGTTGGTATTCTGTACAAGATGAGACATTCTATACGGAGCATCAATTAGTAGATCCAATTATGGAAGGTGACAAAGTAGTTGGAGGAAAAAGTCCAGATAGTGGTCATGATGTAGAACTTGTTCGTGAAGAATCATATTTCTTTAGAATGGGTAAATATGTCGACAGACTATTAAAATTCTATGAAGATAATCCACATTTCATTCAGCCAGAGTCTCGTAAGAATGAAATGATTAATAACTTCATTAAACCAGGCTTAGAAGATTTAGCAGTTTCTCGTACTTCATTTGACTGGGGAGTTCGTGTTCCAGGTAATCCGAAACACGTTATTTACGTATGGGTTGACGCATTATCTAACTACATTACAGCATTAGGTTATGGAACAGAAAATGAAGAGATGTATAAGAAATTCTGGCCGGCAGATGTGCATTTAGTTGGAAAAGAAATCGTTCGTTTCCATACAATTTATTGGCCAATCATTTTAATGGCATTAGATTTACCTCTTCCGAAAAAAGTCTTTGCTCATGGCTGGATTTTAATGAAGGATGGAAAGATGAGTAAGTCAAAAGGAAACGTAGTAGATCCAGTTACATTGATCGATCGTTACGGATTAGATGCATTACGTTATTACTTACTTCGTGAAGTTCCATTCGGATCTGACGGTGTATTCACACCAGAAGGATTTGTGGAGCGTATTAATTTCGATCTAGCAAATGACTTAGGTAACTTATTAAATCGTACAGTAGCTATGATTGATAAGTACTTTAACGGAGAAATCCCTGCATTTAAAGCGAATGTAACGGAATTTGATGAAACGTTAGTAACGTTTGCAAAAGATACATTGAAAAAAGTAGAAGAGGCAATGGAGAATATGGAGTTCTCTGTAGCGTTAGGATCTATTTGGCAATTGGTTAGTCGTACGAACAAATATATTGATGAAACACAACCATGGGTATTAGCGAAAGATGAGAATGATCGTGAAAAGTTAGCTTCTGTAATGGCTCATTTAGCAGAAGTACTTCGTCAAACAGGTATTATGCTTATGCCATTCTTAACAGTAGCACCAAGCAAGATGTTCGCTCAGCTTGGCCTTACTGATGAGGCTCATAAATCTTGGGAAAGTCTATCTACAATTGGCTGTATTCCAGCTGGAACAAAAGTAGAAAAAGGAAACCCAATTTTCCCTCGCTTAGAAATGGAAGTGGAAGTAGAGTACATTAAGGAACAAATGAAAAGCTCTGCTCCTAAAGTAGAAGAGAAAAAAGAAGAAGAACCGAAGGCAGAAGAAATTACAATTGATGATTTCTTTAAAGTAGAATTACGCGTAGCTGAAGTACTATCTGCTGAACCTGTGAAAAAAGCAGACAAGTTGTTAAAAATTCAACTAGACTTAGGCACAGAAAAGCGTCAAGTTGTTTCTGGAATTGCGAAATTCTATTCGCCAGAGGACCTAAAAGGTAAAAAGGTTATTTGTGTAACAAACTTAAAACCTGTAAAATTACGCGGTGAATTATCGCAAGGTATGATTTTAGCGGGTGAAGAGAATGGCGTATTGTCATTAGCATCAATTGATCAAAATCTACCAAATGGTACAAAAATCAAGTAATTAAGACAAGAAAAGAGATGTTTCACGTGTAACATGTGTGAAGCGTCTTTTTTCTTTTTACACTCTCTATTTTTGCATTAAGATTGTAGTATTGTTATCGTTAAGTTATTAAAGAACTTATTTTTGTAGAATAAACTTGATTTCAATATAAAAGGAGTTATGTATTATGTTGTTTGATACACATTCACATTTGAATGCAGAGCAATTCGAAGAAGATTTGCAAGAAGTTATTGCCCGAATGAAAGAAGCGGGAGTTACTTATACAGTTGTTGTTGGTTTTGATGAAGTAACGATAAAAAAGGCGATGGAATTAGCTGAAGCCTATGATTTTATTTACGCTGCGGTTGGATGGCATCCAGTTGATGCAATTGACATGACAGAAGAACATTTAGCTTGGTTAGAAGAACTTGCTTCTCATCCTAAAGTCGTTGCACTTGGAGAAATGGGTTTAGATTATCACTGGGATAAGTCTCCAAAAGAAATACAGAAAGAAGTATTCCGTAAACAAATTACATTAGCTAAAAAAGTGAAATTGCCGATTATTATACATAACCGCGATGCAACTCAAGATATTGTTGATATTCTAGAAGAAGAGAATGCAGCTGAAGTAGGAGGCATTATGCATTGCTTTAGCGGCAGCGTAGAAGTAGCAGAGCGATGTGTTGATATGAACTTTTTAATTTCGTTAGGCGGACCAGTTACATTTAAAAATGCTAAGAAGCCGAAAGAGGTTGCTACGGAGATTCCATTAGAGAAATTGTTAATAGAGACGGATTGTCCGTATCTAACGCCGCATCCATTTCGAGGGAAACGAAATGAACCGAGTTATGTAAAACTCGTAGCAGAAGAAATTGCGAATTTAAAAGGAATTTCTTATGAGGAAGTAGCAGAAATGACAACCAAAAATGCAAAATTTTTATTTGGTGTTGAATAAAAAAGAATGGGGAAACCTGTTCTTTTTTATTTTGAAAAAACACTAGTAGAAGTGATGAAGAAAATAAATGTGAATGATGAAGTGTTACAATAAGGACAGAGAACAAAGATTTTTCTATTCTATTTTTTAAAATATAAGAATGGGGAAAATAATAATGGAAAAGTCGTCATTTTTTTGTTTTACTAAGTAGAGACGAAACGAGTGTGGAGGCAAGCATGAAAATAAAAGAGATTATCGTTGTAGAAGGTAAAGATGATACAGTTGCGATTAAGCGTGCTGTTGATGCGGATACAATTGAAACGAACGGTTCAGCAATCGGTGATCATGTTATTGAGCAAGTTAAATTAGCGCAACAAAAAAGGGGCGTTATTATTTTCACAGATCCGGATTATCCTGGAGAGCGTATTCGAAAAATTATTTCTGACAAGGTTCCTGGCTGTAAGCATGCCTTTTTACCGAAGGAAGAAGCGCTTGCTAAAAGGAAAAAGGGAGTTGGGATCGAACATGCTTCTAATGAGTCGATCCGCCGTGCTCTAGAGAATATACATGAAGAAATGGAAGTTTATACAAGTGAAATTAGTTGGAGTGATTTAGTCGATGCAGGCTTAGTGGGCGGAGAAATGGCAAAGAGCCGCAGAGAAAGAATGGGTAAGCTATTAAAGATTGGTTATACAAATGCAAAACAGTTACATAAACGATTACAGATGTTTCAAGTTTCAAAGGAATCATTTGGAGAAGCTTATAAGCAAGTAATACAGGAGGAAAAAAAATGAAGGATATCGCAACGCCAAATCGTACAAAAGACATTGTTGAAAAGTATGGATTTTCATTCAAAAAAAGTTTAGGACAAAACTTTTTAATTGATACAAATGTATTAAATCGTATTGTCGATCATGCTGAAATTGGTTCAGAAAGTGGTGCAATTGAAATTGGACCAGGTATCGGTGCATTAACAGAGCAATTAGCGAAGCGTGCTAAAAAAGTAGTGGCTTTTGAAATTGATCAAAGACTATTACCAATTTTAGATGAGACGTTAGCACCATATGGTAACGTTACAGTTATTAATAAAGACGTACTAAAAGCGGATGTACATGAAGTATTTAATGAGCAATTTGAAGAAGGGCAAGATGTAATGGTAGTAGCTAACTTGCCATACTATATTACAACGCCAATTTTATTTAAATTGCTTGAAGAAAAGTTACCAGTTCGTGGATTTGTTGTTATGATGCAAAAAGAAGTTGGAGATCGTTTAGCTGCTAAACCTGGAACGAAAGAGTATGGTTCTTTATCGATTGCCATTCAGTATTATACAGAAGTTGAAACAGTTATGACTGTACCGCGTACAGTGTTTGTACCACAGCCAAATGTTGATTCTGCAATTATTCGCCTTCTAAAGCGTCCGAAACCGGTTGTAGAGGTGACAGATGAAACATTCTTCTTTGAAGTAGTACGAGCAAGTTTCGCACAGCGCCGTAAAACTTTAATGAATAATTTATCAAATAATTTAAATGGTTTCCCGAAAGATAAGGAATTATTGGATCGAATTTTAACAGAAGTAGGAATTGATCCAAAGCGAAGAGGCGAAACGCTATCTATTGAAGAGTTTGCAACATTAAGTAATGCATTGGTTCTTCATAAATTATCATAAGAATATGAAAGGGACAGTTCAACTTGAACTGTCCCTTTTGTCACCTTTCTCCCTCTAAATTCATATTTTAAAAACAGGTAAGATGGCCTAATGAGTTTGGAGGTAGGAGAATGGCTTTACATGTTGGAGAATTAGTGGAACGATATTCTCATAAGAGGGATATTCTTTTTCGTATTATAGAAATAAAAGGCGAGATAGCTATATTGTTTGGAGAGGAAATTAGACTGGTGGCGGATGCGCCACTTGAAGATTTAATTAGTATAGATCAACGAGAACATAAAAAAAGGGTGAAGCGTGAGAAAGAAACAATGGAGCGCACGTATCGTTTGTTTCAACAAGATTATGTGTTAATGAAACAAAGGCATGAACATACTTCAACTGGTGGATACACAAGTGAGGTGAATTATTTTCAAATGCCGGGACGTGTATTGCATATAGATGGAGACCCTTTATATTTGCGCAAGTGCTTAGACTTATATAACAAAATTGGCGTTCCTGTACAAGGTATTCATTGTAAAGAAACGGAGATGCATGAAAAAGTAGTAGACTTAATAGATCACTTTCGCCCAGACATTCTCGTTATTACGGGGCATGATGCATATACAAAATCGAAAGGAGTGAAGGGAGATTTAGCGGCATATAGGCATTCAAGGCATTTTGTACAGGCTGTTCGAGAAGTGCGAAAAAAATATCCATCATTGGATCAACTTGTTATTTTTGCTGGGGCATGTCAATCGCACTTTGAGGCACTAATTCGTGCAGGGGCCAATTTCGCTAGTTCACCATCTAGAATTAATATTCATGCACTAGATCCCGTATATGTAGTTGGTAAAATTAGTTTTACTTCATTTATGGAGAGAGTCAATGTATGGGATGTCGTACGTAATACAATTACTGGTGAAAAGGGACTAGGTGGAATTGAAACGAGAGGGATTTTACGAACGGGATTACCTTTTCAACATTACGAAGAGTAAGCAGGGTACATATGTATCTTGCTTTTTTGTATGGAAGGATTTAAATGAATTTGGATAAAAAGAGGCAAGAACGTACAGACTACGTAATGATACTTTTACAATATAGTATTTCTTCTATCTATTCAAACGCAAGATGATATTAGCTGTGAATCGCGGTTAATAATTAGGATAGATATATATAGTGCTTTAAGTGTTCAATCTAAATTACAGCGAGGTGTAGCGAAGTATATGTCAAAACGTTTAGATGAAATTAAAAGCGAATTAGATCACCATCTTGGACAGCGACTTATGTTAAAAGCAAATAGTGGAAGAAGAAAAACTGTGGAGCAATCAGGTGTACTAGCAGAAACATACCGTTCTGTTTTTGTTGTACAATTGGATCAACAAGAAGATGCGTTGCAACGTGTATCTTATAGTTATGCAGATGTTTTAACAGAGACAGTAGAGTTAACATTTTATGGAGACCCTCATAATGAGGTCATTTTATAATCCATATATCATTACATATATTCCCATAAATGAAAAGCTATATTATTTTGCATACTAACTATACCGTAGCAAAATAAGGAGGGACTCTGCATTGAGTAGACGAAGAGGTGTCATGTCAAACCAATTTAAAGAAGAGCTAGCAAAAGAGCTTGGCTTTTATGATGTTGTTCAGAAAGAAGGATGGGGCGGAATTCGTGCGAAAGATGCTGGTAACATGGTGAAACGTGCTATAGAAATTGCAGAACAGCAATTAATGAAACGAAACCAGTAGTTGTAAGATACTTTCTATGCTACGGTAGCCGAGGAGACATTCCTCGGCTTTTTGTACTCTAAAAGGTGCCATCATTTTACATAAGTAGTTTCATTCTGAATGCTTTTCGTTATAATTAGGGAAGTGTCATCGTCTTACTATAAATTTATGGTAAAATAAACGATAAAAGATTGAGTACATAGAGTGGGTGAATAGATTGAAGCTACTAGTGAAAGCACCAGCAAAGATTAATCTGTCGTTAGATGTACTGGGAAAAAGACAAGACGGATATCATGAAGTGAAAATGATTATGACAACCATTGATTTAGCAGATCGTCTAGAACTAACGGAATTAGCAGAAGACCGTATTGAAATTTTATCCCATAATCGGTATGTCCCAGACGACCAACGAAATTTAGCTTATCAGGCAGCGAAATTATTAAAAGAGAAGTTTAATGTAAAAAAAGGTGTATCTATTACTATTGAAAAAACGATTCCAGTAGCAGCTGGATTAGCAGGTGGAAGTAGTGATGCAGCAGCGACATTACGTGGTCTTAATAAATTATGGAATTTAGGGCTTACAATTGATGAGTTAGCAGAGCTTGGCGCAGAAATTGGATCAGATGTATCGTTCTGTGTATACGGCGGCACAGCAATTGCCACTGGAAGAGGAGAGAAAATTGAGCATATAAAGACTCCGCCTTCTTGTTGGGTTATTTTAGCGAAACCACATATAGGTGTATCTACTGCTGATGTGTATGGAAATTTAAAGTTAAATCGAGTTACACATCCAAATGTAGATAAAATGGTTGATGTCATAAATTCTGGAGATTATAAAGGGATTTGTGATACTGTTGGTAACGTTTTAGAAGATGTAACATTTGGAATGCATCCTGAAGTTGCACGTATTAAATCACAGATGAAGCGATTCGGAGCGGATGCTGTATTGATGAGTGGAAGTGGTCCAACTGTATTTGGACTTGTACACCATGATTCTCGAATGCATCGCATTTATAACGGGTTAAAAGGATTTTGTGAACAGGTCTATGCGGTACGTTTATTAGGAGAGCGAGAAACGCTTGAATAAAGACGTATAATACGTTATGATTTGTTTAGAATATTCGTGATTTGAGGTGAGAGTATGAAAATTAGAAGAAGTACAAGATTAGTCGATATGACTTATTACTTGCTACAAAACCCTCGTCAGCTAGTATCTCTCACTTTTTTTGCTGAAAGGTATCAATCGGCTAAGTCTTCCATTAGTGAAGATTTAGTTATTATTAAGCAAACGTTTGAACAACAAGGGGTCGGCACATTGCAAACGATACCAGGAGCAGCAGGAGGAGTGAAATATATACCGTATATAAGTGAAGAAGAGGCAGATCTAATTATTGATGAGCTTTGTGGCTTATTTGAAAATCCAGATCGTATTTTGCCTGGCGGTTACTTATACATGACAGATTTATTGAGTAATCCTCGCCATATTAATGGCGCAGGTCGTTTGTTTGCTTCTGTTTTTGCTAGGCAATCAATTGATGCGGTTATGACGGTGGCAACGAAAGGGATTCCACTTGCTTATGCAGTGGCAAATTACTTAGATGTACCAGTTGTAATTGCAAGGAAAGATAATAAGGTAACAGAAGGTCCGACTGTTAGTATTAACTATGTGTCGGGTTCTTCTAAACGAATTCAAACAATGACATTAGCAAAACGCAGCCTTCCAGAAGGATCGAATGTTTTAATTATTGATGACTTCATGAAAGCTGGTGGAACGATTCAAGGTATGATGAGTATGTTAGAAGAGTTCAAGGCTAATGTTGTTGGTATTGGTGTATTAGTAGAATCCACAGATATTGAAGAACGACTAATTAATAATTTTGTATCATTAATTCGTCTATCGGAAGTTGATGTGAAAGAAAAAACGATTCAAGTGGAAAAAGGGAATTATTCTCTTGCACCATTTGATGAAGGGCTTGTAGAGGCTGAATAAAAGGTAGAGCAGATAGCTCTATCTTTTTTTATTTTATTTATAGATTATAAAATAGATGGACAAACTGCCTTTCGTACACTATTTTTAAAGAGTAAAATAAATAATAAAAGGGTGAAAAGTATGAAAGTTGTTCAAACAAGCAAGGCACCACAAGCGATTGGACCTTACTCACAAGGGATTATTGTAAATAATATGTTTTATAGCTCAGGACAAATTCCATTAACGGAAAATGGGGAGCTTGTAACAGGAGATGTAACAGTACAAACAGAACAAGTATTTCAAAATTTACAAGCGGTATTAGAGGAAACAGGTGCTTCATTTGATACAGTCGTAAAAACAACAGTATTTTTAAAGGACATGGATGATTTTAATGCAGTGAATGAAGTATATAGCTCTTATTTCTCTACTCATAAACCAGCTCGATCTTGTGTGCAAGTAGCAAAATTACCGAAAGATGTTTCCGTTGAAATTGAAGTAATCGCCCTAGTTAAGTAACCTTTTGTAAGCGATAACCTCCACTAATCTCTATATTCAACTACATTAAAAATTTTTATCTTAAAAATTTTTAAAAAATTAAAGGGAAAATAGAAAATTTGTGGAATTTATACAAATATATCGCTTATTTAGAAAAGGGTGGTGAACACAAGATGGAAGTGACTGACGTAAGATTACGCCGCGTAAACACAGAAGGCCGCATGAGAGCAATTGCCTCTATTACTTTGGACCATGAATTTGTTGTTCATGATATTCGTGTAATTGATGGTAATAATGGATTATTTGTAGCAATGCCAAGTAAACGTACTCCAGATGGAGAGTTCCGTGACATTGCACATCCGATTAATTCTGGTACACGCTCTAAAATTCAAGATGCGGTTTTAACAGAGTATCATCGTTTAGGCGAGTTAGAAGAGGTTGAGTTTGAAGAAGCAGGTGCTTCGTAAAATTCGAATGAAAAGGGCTTTGACGAAAAGCCTTATAATTTTGTAGCAAACTCCTGTAAGCATTTACAGGAGTTTGTTTTTTTTACTTTATATTTGTAAATTTCATAATTCATTAATATAAAAAGAAGAAACTACTAATTTTTTCAAAATCATTTTAAATAGTATAGCTTATTTCTTAAAAAAGATACTAAAGAGTAAAACATCTTATAAGAATTATGGTAAAATTTAATAGTTAAAATGTGTTTCTTGAAATATATGATGATTTAGGATAATATCTTTAATGGATAAATAGGTTGCGATGGAGGGTCTATATGTCAAACAGATTTGCAGTGATTCTAGCTGCAGGTAAAGGCACACGTATGAAGTCTAAGCTATACAAAGTGCTGCATCCTGTATGTGGAAAACCCATGGTACAACACGTAGTCGATCAAGTATCTCAATTAGGATTGCAGAAACTTGTAACGGTTGTTGGACATGGTGCTGAAATGGTACAAGAACAGCTAGGAAACGTAAGTGAGTTTGCATTACAAGCAGAACAACTTGGTACAGCACATGCTGTAGATCAAGCTGCAAGTGTACTTGCAAATGAAGAAGGAACAACTTTAGTTATTTGTGGTGATACGCCGCTAATAACTGCTGAAACGATGGAAGCATTACTTCAGCAACATAAAGAAGCAGGAGCAATGGCGACGGTGCTAACAGCGTACATAGAAGAACCTGCTGGATATGGCCGTATTGTTCGTAATGAGAATGGTCATGTTGAAAAGATTGTTGAGCATAAAGATGCAAATGAGAAAGAATTAGCTATTAAAGAAATCAATACAGGTACGTATTGTTTTGATAATAAGGCTTTATTTGCTTCACTTTCTAAAGTTTCAAATGATAACGTACAAGGTGAATATTACCTTCCAGATGTTATTGAGATTTTAAAAAATGAAGGTCATATCGTATCAGCTTATCAAACAGAGCAGTTCGATGAAACGTTAGGTGTTAACGACAGAGTCGCTCTATCGCAAGCGGAAATTATTATGAAAAACCGTATCAACCGAAAGAACATGGTAAATGGTGTTACAATTATTGATCCAAGTAACACTTATATTTCTGCTGATGCAATTATCGGTAGTGATACAGTTCTTCATCCAGGAACAATTATTGAGGGGAACACTGTAATTGGTTCTGATTGTGAAATTGGACCGCATACAGTAATTCGTGATAGTGAAATTGGAGATCGTACGACAATTCGTCAATCTACTGTACATGATAGTAAACTTGGTACAGAAGTATCGGTTGGTCCATTTGCACATATTCGCCCAGATTCAGTTATTGGAGACGAAGTACGCGTTGGAAACTTCGTGGAAATCAAAAAAACTGTCTTTGGTAATAGAAGTAAAGCTTCACACTTGAGTTATATCGGGGATGCACAAGTTGGAGAAGACGTGAATCTTGGTTGTGGTTCAATTACGGTGAACTATGACGGTAAGAATAAATTCAAAACTGTGATTGGTAATGGGGTATTTATTGGATGTAATTCAAACCTTGTTGCTCCAGTAACAGTTGAAGATGGTGCTTATGTGGCAGCAGGCTCTACAATTACAGAGAATGTTCCATCAAAAGCATTATCGGTAGCACGTGCACGTCAAGTTAACAAAGAAGACTATGTTGATCAATTGCTGAATAAGAAAAAATCATAATGTGGAGGGTTAATCTAGATGTCGACTCAATATCTAAATTCTAATTTGAAAGTATTCTCTTTAAACTCTAATAAGGAACTTGCTGAGCAGATTGCAAAGCATATTGGAGTAGGACTAGGAAAATGTTCTGTTGATCGTTTTAGTGATGGAGAAGTTCAAATTAACATTGAAGAAAGTATCCGTGGTTGCGATGTATTCATTATTCAATCTACAAGCTTCCCAGTAAACGAACATATCATGGAATTACTTATTATGATCGATGCATTAAAACGTGCATCTGCGAAAACAATTAATATTGTTATTCCTTATTATGGTTATGCGCGTCAAGACCGTAAAGCGCGTTCTCGTGAACCAATTACATCGAAACTTGTAGCAAACTTGCTTGAAACAGCAGGTGCAACTCGTGTAATCACTCTAGATTTACATGCTCCACAAATTCAAGGGTTCTTTGATATCCCAATCGACCACTTAATGGGTGTACCGATTCTTTCTGATTACTTTGAAACAAAAGGTCTTAAAGATATCGTAATCGTGTCTCCTGATCATGGTGGTGTAACTCGTGCAAGAAAAATGGCAGATCGTCTAAAAGCGCCAATTGCTATTATTGATAAGCGTCGCCCTCGCCCGAACGTATCAGAGGTAATGAACATTATCGGTAATATTGAAGGCAAAACAGCGATTTTAATTGATGACATCATTGATACAGCTGGTACAATTACATTAGCAGCAAACGCTCTTGTTGAGAACGGTGCTTCTGAAGTATATGCTTGCTGTACACACCCAGTATTATCTGGTCCAGCAATTGAACGTATTCAAAATTCAAATATTAAAGAGTTAGTTGTAACGAACTCTATCGTATTACCGGAAGAGAAGAAAATCGACAAAGTACATGAACTTTCAGTTGCTCCATTAATCGGAGAAGCAATCATTCGTGTATACGAAGAAGAATCTGTGAGTGTATTATTCAATTAATTGGATAGAATGAGACGTAACCAAAATTGGTTACGTCTTTTCGTATCGAAAAAAGAAAGTAGTGGTACAAGAATGAAATTGATAGTAGGACTTGGGAACCCAGGTAGAGAATATGAATTAACAAGGCATAATATTGGATTTATGGCCATTGATGAACTTGCGAAGCGTTGGAACATTTCTTTGAATGAACAAAAATTTAAAGGTGTATTTGGTGCAGGGTTTGTTAATGGAGAAAAGGTAATCTTATTAAAGCCGCTAACATATATGAATTTATCTGGAGAAAGTATTCGTCCACTCATGGATTATTATAAAATTGATGTTGAGGACTTCGTTGTTATGTACGACGATTTAGACATTCCTGTAGGTAAATTGCGTCTTCGCATGAAAGGTAGTGCTGGTGGACATAATGGTGTAAAGTCAACGATTTCACACCTAGGAACACAAGAATTTCAACGTATCCGTATGGGAATTGATCGCCCGAAAAATGGAATGAAGGTAGTCGATTATGTATTAGGACGCTTTACATCTGAAGAGATTCCGGATGTTAACCATTCTATTGAAAAAGCAGCGGATGCATGTGAAGAGTGGCTAAATAAGCCTTTTCTCCAAATCATGAATACTTTCAATAGTTAAAAATGAGATTAGGAATATTTCTTTTTTGTTTTACCCATACTAGTAGTAATTTAATTTTTAGGAGGCTAGTATGGAAGGGTATTATTATTGCAGACACTGCGGAGGTAATGTAGGCTCCATTAACGCAGAAAAAGTATATAGCGACGTTTTATTTCAACTAACAGAGCAAGAAGTAGTAGAGATGATTCATTTTCATGAGAATGGAAATATATATATAAAAACGATTTGTGAATCGTGTCAAGAAACGCTCGCATCTTATCCTGAGTATTATGAATATGAAAAATTTCTGCAATAAAATGTTGTCGCTTTGGCATGTCCAAAGCATTTTTCTGTTTTCCTTTTCCGAAATATTTGCATAAAATAGAATGGCTTGCTCTTTATGTTGAGAGGAGTTTTAAAAATGATAGGTTTATTAGAGCAATTTTATAAAAATAAAGAGATACAATCAGTTATTAATGGATTAGAAGATGGGTTAAAGGAACAACTTATATCAGGGATGGCAACGTCTTCTCGTTCATTATTAATGGCGGCTTTATATAAAAAAACAAAAAAATCACAATTAATCGTGACACATAACTTATACCAAGCGCAAAAAGTACATGAAGATTTAGTGGCGTTACTTGGTGAAAAAGATGTGTGGCTATATCCAGTGAATGAACTTATAGCATCGGAAATTGGGGTTGCAAGTCCAGAATTGAAGGCGCAACGTATAGAAGTGTTAAATCGCTTGGCTGCTGGAGAGAATGGAATCATTGTAGCTCCAGTGGCAGGATTGCGTAGATTTTTACCAATAAAAGAATTGTGGAAGCAAAAGCAAGTTGAAATCAATCTAGGGCAAGAGATTGATTTAGATGCGCTCTTGCATACTTTACATCATATTGGCTATGAACGTAAGTCGATGGTAGAAGCTCCAGGGGAGTTCAGTTTGCGCGGGGGAATATTAGATATTTATCCTTTAACTGAAGAACTACCATTTCGTATTGAATTCTTCGATACAGAAGTCGATTCTATTCGATTATTTGATGTGGATGAACAGCGTTCTCAAGGAAAAAAAGAAAGCGTTAAGTTTGGTCCGGCAACAGAGTTTTTATTTTCACAGGAAGAATTAAAATCAGGAATTCAGCATCTTGAAGAAGGTTTGACTAAGACGATGCAAAAACTTTCTGATGATAAACTAAAGACTACAGTACTTGAGACGGTAAGTCATGAAATTGAGATGTTGAAAAACGGGCAAAGTATAGAACAGATGTTTAAATACTTATCTATTTTCTATAAAGAACCTGCTAGTCTGATAGATTATTTACCAGAAGACGGTGTTGTAATTTTAGATGAGATTTCCCGTATTCAAGAAACAGCATCACATCTGGAAACAGAAGAGGCGGAATGGTATATATCACTTCTTGGTGAAGGAACAATTATTCAAGATTTATCTTTCTCTCACGCATTCGAGGGATTTCTTCATCATAAAAAAAGAAATTTTGTATATTTAACGTTATTCTTGCGTCATATTGCACACACACATCCGCAAAATATTGTGAATGTAACATGTAAAACAATGCAAGATTTCCATGGACAGATGAATTTGTTAAAAACAGAAATTGATAGATGGAATGAAGGGCATTTTACGACTGTTGTACTTGGAACAGATGATGAACGTGTGAAAAAATTACAACATATTTTAAGTGATTATGATATTGAGGCAGATATTGTGGAAGGTACAGATATCTTATTGCCTGGAAGGTTACAAATTGCTGTAGGTGATTTACATGCAGGATTTGAAATGCCGATGCAAAAGCTTGTTGTCATTACTGAAAAGGAGCTTTTTCATAAGAAAGTTAAAAAATCACAACGTAAACAAAAGTTATCGAATGCTGAACGTATTAAAAGTTATTCGGAATTAAAAGTTGGAGATTATGTAGTTCATGTAAATCATGGTATAGGTAAATTTTTAGGTATTGAGACATTAGAGATTAATGGTGTTCATAAAGATTATTTAAATATTAAATATCAAGGTAATGATAAGTTATACGTTCCAATTGAACAAATTGATCAAGTCCAAAAATATGTAGGGTCTGAAGGTAAGGATCCAAAAGTTTACAAATTAGGTGGTAATGATTGGAAGAAGGTTAAAACGAAAGTTGAAAAATCTGTACAAGACATTGCGGATGACCTAATTAAACTATATGCTGAACGCGAAGCTTCAAAAGGCTATGCATATACGCCAGATACAGCAGAACAACAAGAGTTCGAATCATCTTTCCCATATCAAGAGACAGAGGATCAGTTACGTTCTATTGACGAGATTAAAAAAGATATGGAACGCGGACGCCCGATGGATAGGCTCCTTTGTGGTGATGTAGGGTATGGAAAGACTGAAGTGGCTATTCGTGCGGCATTTAAAGCAATTATGGATGAAAAACAAGTTGCAATTTTAGTACCGACAACGATTCTTGCGCAGCAACACTATGAAACAATTCGAGAGCGTTTTCAAGATTATCCAATCAATATAGGATTATTAAGTAGATTCCGTACGAGAAAACAACAAAATGAAACGATTAAGGGTTTAAAGGATGGCACAATAGATATTGTAATCGGAACACATCGTATTTTATCTAAAGATGTTACTTATAAAGATTTAGGGCTTCTTATTATTGATGAAGAACAAAGATTTGGTGTGACGCATAAAGAGAAAATTAAACAATTGAAGGCGAATGTTGACGTATTAACATTAACGGCAACTCCGATTCCACGGACGCTTCATATGTCTATGCTTGGTGTGCGCGACTTATCTGTTATTGAGACACCGCCAGAAAATCGTTTCCCAGTCCAAACGTATGTAGTAGAGTATAATCCAGCATTAATGCGAGAGGCGATAGAGCGAGAGCTTGCAAGAGGCGGTCAAATTTACTTCCTATATAACCGTGTAGAGGATATTGAAAGAAAAGCAGATGAAATTTCGATGTTAGTTCCAGATGCCCGTGTAACATACGCACATGGGAAAATGAACGAAAGTGAATTAGAGTCTGTTATGCTATCATTTTTAGAAGGACAGCATGATGTTCTTGTAAGTACAACAATTATTGAGACGGGTGTAGATATTCCGAATGTAAATACGTTAATTGTATTTGATGCAGATCGTATGGGATTATCACAGTTGTATCAGCTTCGTGGGCGTGTTGGACGTTCTAATCGTGTTGCATATGCATACTTTGCCTATAAACGTGACAAAGTGCTGTCAGAGGTTGCAGAGAAGCGTCTGCAAGCAATTAAAGAGTTCACGGAACTTGGATCTGGTTTCAAAATTGCGATGAGAGATTTATCTATTCGTGGAGCAGGTAATTTGTTAGGGGCAGAGCAGCATGGATTTATTGATTCTGTCGGATTTGATCTATATTCTCAAATGTTAAAAGATGCAATTGAACAGCGTAGAGGAACAGATGGGGCTGAAAATACAGTTAATGTTGAAATTGACTTAGAGGTAGATGCATACTTACCAGATGCTTATATTTCAGATAGTAAGCAAAAAATTATGATGTATAAACAATTTAGAGGTGTTTCTGCAATTGAGGATATTGAAGAATTGCAGGAAGAAATGATCGATAGATTCGGTGATTATCCACAAGAAGTCGGTTATTTATTACAAATTGCAAATATTAAAGTGTTGGCAATGAAAGAACAAATTGAGTTAATTAAACAGAATAAATTTGAAGTAACATTCCTGTTTTCTGAACAAGCAAGTCAAAATATTGATGGTGGAAAATTATTCATGCTTGGAAATAGTTTTGGACGTATGATCGGTTTAGGAATGGAAGGATCACAATTGAAAATTGTTATGAAAACAAATGGTTTAGAGACATCGAAGTGGTTAACAATTGCTGAAAATTTATTAAAAGGCTTACCAGATGTAAAAAAAGAAGTAATAAATGCCTAAAATAAGATAAAAAAATACAATTCGACGTGCATAGAAGAACTAATGTGTAAAATACTATGTCTAACAGTTGGTGATTTTTACATGAACAGGTAAATTCACCACTTTGATCATCAGTAGAAAGTGAGGCAGCATTAGAATGAAAGCAACTGGAATCGTACGTCGAATTGATGATTTAGGCAGGGTAGTAATCCCGAAGGAAATTCGTAGAACTTTACGTATTCGAGAAGGAGACCCACTAGAAATATTTGTTGATCGCGATGGAGAGGTAATTTTAAAGAAGTATTCTCCAATTAGTGAACTAGGTGATTTTGCAAAAGAATATGCTGAGGCTTTATATGACAGCTTAGGACATAATGTGCTTGTCTGTGATCGAGATTCTATCATCGCAGTATCAGGCGTATCGAAAAAAGAATACTTAAATAAAAGTGTTGGCGATTTAATCGAAAAAACGATGGAAGAACGAAAGTCTGTTATTATGACGGACGAAAGTGATATTTCCATTATCGATGGTGTAACAGAAAAGGTTCATTCTTATACAGTTGGACCGATTGTTGCAAACGGAGACCCGATTGGAGCTGTCATTATTTTTTCGAAAGAAGCTATTATAAGCGAAATCGAGCATAAAGCGGTTAATACTGCTGCCAGTTTCTTAGCGAAACAAATGGAACAGTAAGGGTGTATAATTTTAGAAGTAGCAATTTTTCCTAATTATGATCTTTCTTTTTGAGAAATCAATTATTTGGAGATATATGTATATTGAATGAAGGTAGCGCTTTGCTACCTTTTTTCGTTGAGTATTTTTAACGGTGCAGGAACCTATTATTACCCGTGGTGGTAAGGCAGCTTGTTCATTTCTTTATGATATAATACGAGAGGTGAGAATAGAAAAAGGAGTTTTCTTGTATGGAAGCGAAGAAGTATCAAGCCTTTTGGCGTGGGGCTATTATATTAACGATTGCAAGTTTTGTTACAAAAGTATTAAGCGCTTTTTACCGTATTCCATATCAAAATATAGCGGGTGATATTGGTTTTTATATTTACCAACAAATTTACCCGTTTTATGGATTTTGTTTAATTTTAGCTACTTATGGGTTTCCTATTATCATTTCGAAAATGGTTGCAGAACGACTAGAGCGGGGAAAACAAAAAGAAGCAGAAGAAATTATTTGTGTATCTTTTTGGTTTTTATTGGGAATTGGTTTTATAGGCTTCTTTACATTGTTTTTTGGGGCCAAAACAATTGCGATAGCTATGGGCGATATATACTTAGATAAGTTACTACGTGTTATTTCATTTTCATTCTTATTGATGCCGTTTTTGTCTGTAGCAAGAGGGTATTTTCAAGGCTTCAATAATATGATGCCAACAGCTGTTTCGCAAGTAATAGAACAAACAATTCGAGTTTCTATTATTGTATTTTTATCGCTATTCCTAATTGCTCACGGATTTGATTTATATACAGTTGGTGCAGGGGCTATGTTAGGCTCAATTGCGGGTGGACTTATTGGGATTATTGTACTTATGTTGTATATGCGTCGAGATTTTCGTTCTATATTTTTCAAAAGTGTAGCGAGAATTAAGGGCAAAAGGAGGATAATTAAAATCCTTTTTTGGCAGGGGTTAGCGATTTGTGTTAGTAATTTAGTGCTTATTTTTATACAGATGGCAGATTCAATATCCTTGTACACCTTACTTATTGGTGCGGGAGAACAGGTTGAAAGTGCAAAGGTATTAAAGGGTGTTTATGATAGAAGTATTCCGCTAATGCAATTAGGTACTGTTGTGACGACTTCTTTCTCGTTGTCACTTATTCCAATTATTACAGCGGCGAAGGAAAGAGGAGATCTTTCCTTTATTCAAGAAAAGGTAAAGTTAGCAATGAAAATAACACTTGTTATTGGACTTGCAGCAGCTATTGGACTAACTTGTATTATTCAACCTACGAATATTATGTTGTTTGAAAATAGTGATGGATCAGATGTTTTATCTATTTTATCTTTATCTATTTTATTTAGTTCGTTGTCAATTACGACGGCTTCTATTTTACAAGGGTTGGGACAAACATTTAAGCCAGCATTATTTGTTGTATTTGGAGGTTGCTTAAAGTTAGCGTTAAATTATATATTTATGCCTTATTTTGGTGTGAAAGGGGCAGCCTTTGCGACTTTGTGTGCGTTAATTATAATTTCTGGGCTAAATAGTTTGTTGCTTATGAGAGCTGTATCAGGATCGCTTATCAATAAGCGAAATATGTTAGGTGTAGTGATTAGTGGTATCTGTATGGGATTTGTATTAATGATGTTCACACGTGTGTTGCAGGTGTCTGGATTAGTAATTGATACGGAACATAGAGGAATCGCGACGCTTGAAGCGTTGCTAGGTGTAGTTGTCGGCGGATTGACATATATGTTTTTAATTTTGAAATTACGTGTATTTACAAAAAAAGAATTAGGAACCGTTATGAAACAAGAGAAAAAAGAAGGTTCATTGAAGAAGAGTGGATAGAGGTGACAGATTGTGAGTGGAATCATTACTATTTTAGGTTTAGGTGCTGGTGAATTAGATCATCTAACGATGGGTGTATATCGAAAGATAAAAGAAGCAGATCATCTGTTTGTTAGGACGAAGGAACATCCAGTTATAGAAGAATTGGAGAAAGAAGGCGTACAATATACGGCTTTTGATGATGTATATGAAGCGCATGATACGTTTGAAATTGTATATGAAACAATTGCGAATAAATTGCTAGAACAAGCTGAAGGTACAGAAATTATCTATGCTGTTCCAGGGCATCCGCTTGTAGCAGAAAGAACAGTTCAGCTACTGTTGGAAAAAGGTGAAGATTCAAATGTTGAAGTGCGAATTGAGGGTGGACAAAGTTTCCTTGATCCTATGTTTGCAAGCCTAAAGATTGATCCAATTGAAGGATTTCAATTACTTGACGCTACATCATTTAAAAGAGGACAATTAGAATTACGTCAACATCTAATCTTTTGCCAAGTATATGATGCATTCGTTGCATCTGATGTGAAATTAACATTAATGGAGATGTTGCCGGATGATTATGAAGTGTATATCGTAACAGCTGCAGGAACTTCATTTGAACAAGTAAAGAAGGTACCGTTGTATATGTTAGATCATGAAACAGAATTGAATAATTTAACGAGTGTGTATGTGCCGCCAGTTCAGGAGCGTGCATCCTTGTATCAACAGTTCGATGTACTTAGAGAAATTATTGCAGAACTTCGAGGCCCAAATGGTTGTCCGTGGGATAAAAAGCAAACACATCAATCATTAAAGAAATATTTAATTGAGGAAGCTTATGAAGTATTGGAAGCAATTGATGAAGAGGATGATGATCACTTAGTAGAAGAATTAGGTGATATATTATTACAAGTTATGCTTCATGCTCAAATTGGAGAAGATGAAGGTTGGTTTTCTATAGATGATATCATTCGAACACTATCTGAGAAAATGGTTCGTCGCCATCCACATGTATTTGGAAATACGGATGTAAACAATGCTGATGAAGTGATTGCCAATTGGGAAGAAATTAAAAAACAAGAAAAAGGATTCGTGAAAGAATCTGTTTTAAATGGCGTTCCAAAAAGTTTGCCGCAGTTACTACGCGCCTATGAAATTCAGAAGAAAGCCGGTAAGGTTGGATTTGATTGGGTTGATGTGCAGCCTATGATAGAGAAAGCTTTGGAAGAATGGCAAGAGTTCCAACAAGAAGTTACAAACATGGATGAGGAAAAGATGCTAGGTGAGTTTGGTGATTTACTATTTGCATTTGTTAATATAGCCCGTCATTACAAAATAGATCCAGAAGAGGCGTTACGTTCAACTAATGAGAAATTTACTGGTCGTTTTTTATACATGGAGGCAAAAGTAGCTGAAATGAATAAAGAGATGGAAGATTTATCATTAGAACAGTTAGATGTTTTATGGGAAGAAGCGAAACAAACAGAGCGTTAATAGGGGGATTTGAGATGCGTCTAGATAAGTTTTTAAAAGTGTCACGTTTAATTAAAAGAAGAACATTAGCGAAAGAAGTAGCTGATCAAGGAAGAATATCTATTAATGGTCAAGTGGCAAAAGCAAGTTCGGATGTGAAAGTAGCTGATGAATTAACAATTCGTTTTGGTCAAAAAATAGTGACTGTAAAAATAAATGAATTGAAAGAAACAACTAAAAAAGAAGATGCAGCAAATATGTATAGCTTAGTTCGCGAAGAAAAAGTAAAAGCGGAAGAAGGCTTGTTCTAAAATCATTTATCCCCTCATACATTACTATTAGCTAGTAAAAACCTATGGGGGGATTTACGTGAATAATGGTTACTCACCTACGTCTTCTAATCAACAAAATGTTTCTGTGGAGCATGATATTATTATGCGTGGAAGGCGTGTAATTGATATTACTGGTGTGAAGCAGGTAGAGAGTTTTGATAGCGAAGAGTTTTTACTCGAAACCGTAATGGGTTTTTTAACGATTCGTGGTCAAAATTTACAAATGAAAAATTTAGATGTAGAAAAAGGTATTGTGTCGATTAAAGGGAAAGTTCATGAGATGCTGTATATTGATGAAAATCAAGGAGAAAAAACTAAAGGTTTCTTTAGTAAGTTGTTTAAATGAGCTTAACAATTCAGTTGTATACAATGCTTTCAATGATTGGAATGGGTGCTTGGATTGGAGCATCTTTAGATACATATCAACGTTTTTTAAAGCGTCAAGAACGTAAACGTTGGCT